>JAIBBY010000002.1 GCA_019694455.1 Pirellulales bacterium | reverse complement strand
CGCGATGCGCCGTTTGAACGGCGACGTCGAGCTTATGGTTTGCCCTTTGCCGTGGCGGTCTGACCCGCTAAACAGGCCCCAAAAATGCCGATTTGACGCCCGGCAACTGAGCGTGTTTGCTAGGAGCAAAGACTATGCCGGGCATGCCTCAATGCGTCACCAAACCAGCGCTTCTTAGCGGAAGGCGGATTTCGAGGGGTCGCTCCCGTCTAACAACCGCAGCCAGCCGCTGCCAATTATGCGCTGCCCGTTTGTCATGCGCCGACCGGGCTGCCAAACTGGCAGTCCCAGATGGCTCACGGTGGTTTAGCAGCCGCTTGTCGGTCGCTTGGCGCAGTGCTATGCTCACCGTGCTACTGACTTGATTACGCTATTTGAATCGCCTACGGAGCCTGTTGTGGGAGTTAAGAAATCGGGTAAGGGTCGGCGCAAGTTAGGTCGCAAAAAGCGCCGCATGCGATCGCGAATTCGCCACCGCAAATAGTCCGCCCCACAACAGTCCATGCAACTTGCTCCCGATTCGCGCGCTGGCGCTGCGCGGTTTCTGTTGGCGCGACCGCCTGTGTTGATGCTCGCCACGTTGCAATCGCGCGCCCGCCGGTCATACTGACGCACGGCGCCTAGTGGCCGCTTTGGCGGTCCATCTCGCCTCGCTGATCTAGCCAATAGTCCTCTCGACCGAGGCCGCTCATGCACCGGTTTGCGCGCTGTTTCCCTCTGATACTTGGCCTGGGCCTGCTGCCTGCCGGCTCGCTGCGCGCCGAGGAACCGGTGAGCTTCAAGAATCAGATCGCTCCGCTACTCATCAACAAGTGTCTGGCCTGCCACGGCGAACAGGATCCCAAGGGTGAGTATCAGATTCACACCTTTGAGCGGGTGCTGAAAGATGGCTATAGCGGCTCGCCGGTCATCTCGGCGGGCAAGCCCGACGAAAGCGAACTGCTGCGATTGATCGCCAGCGAGGAGCCAGAAGAGCGCATGCCGAAGGAGGCCGATCCGCTCTCGCCCGAGCAAGTGGCCCTGGTGCGGCGCTGGATAGAAGAAGGCGCCAAGTACGACGCCGACGATCCCAAAGCCACTTTGGCGTCGATCGTTCCGCCGGCGACGCATCCGGCGGCTCCGCCTGAATATCGCGTCGCCTTGCCGGTGACGGCGCTGGCGTTTTCTCCCGATGGGGCGCGGTTGGCCGCGGCCGGCTATCACGAAGTCACGGTTTGGAACCCCAACGACGGCGCGCTGTTGCAGCGGATTGGGAACATCGCCGAGCGCGTCTATGGGTTGGCCTATAGTTCGGATGGCGCGCTGTTGGCCGTGGCCGCCGGCACGCCAGGATCGCTGGGCGAAGTGCGGTTGTTCTCGACCGCCGATGGCTCGCTGGTCCGGCATTTGGTGTCGCTCAGCGACTCGGCGCTCGACGTGGCGTTCAGTCCGGATGGAGCCAAACTGGCGGCGTGCGCCGCCGACCGTTCGATTCGCGTGTTCGATGTGGCCACCGGCGCGCAAGAGGTGCTGATCGAAGATCATGCCGATTGGGTCATGGCGATCGCCTGGAGTCCCGATGGCTCAAAGCTGGCTTCCGCCAGTCGCGACAAGACAGCCAAGGTGTTCGACGCCAAGACGGGAGACGCCATTATCACTTACCCGGGCCATGCCGAGATCGTCTACAGTGTGGACTTTAACGCCGACGGCACGCAGGTGCTCACCTCTGGGCGCGACAAGAAGATTCATGTGTGGAGCGTGGCCGAGGCCAAACTGGTGGGGGACATTGGCGGCTACGGGCAAGACGTGCTGGCGGTCGACTGCCAGGGGGGACAAATCTTTAGCTGCTCGGCCGATCACACCGTGCGGCAGCACGCGCTGGATAGTCGCGCCGAGACGCGCAATTACGCCGGTCATGCCGATTGGGTGTACGCCTTGGCGTACCACGACGGATTGAAGCGACTGGCGACCGGCGGATACGACGGCGAGGTGCGGGTGTGGAACGTGGCCGACGGCGCGCCGATCGCCACATTCAAGGCGGCCCCCGGCCTGAAATAGGGGCCGATCGCCGGCCGTCAGTTACAATGGATGCGTCGCACCCCGGTTATAGCCCATCACCCGGCCGCATGTCGCACGCACTCGCCGCGCTACTGAATCAGCCGCTTCGTCCACGCTTGCTCGTGGTGGGCGACGTCATCCTCGATCGTTATTTGTGGGGCGACGTCGAGCGCATCAGCCCCGAGGCGCCGATTCCGCTACTCAAGGTGGATCATCGCGAGGCGCGGTTAGGGGGCGCCGGCAGCGTGGCCGCCATGCTCTGTGCGCTCGGCGCCGAAGTGGAGTTGGCCGCCGTGCTGGCCCCAGACGCCGATGGCGCGGCCGCTCGCGCGCTGTTGCGCGAATTGAACATCGGAGACGACCGACTCGTGGAGGTCGACGATCGCCCCACCACGGTCAAAGAACGTCTGCTCGGCCGCGCGCAGAGCCGCCATCCTCAGCAGATGATGCGCGTCGATTACGAAGAAGCGCGGCCACTGACCGCCGCACAAAGCGCGGCGCTCGCTGATCGCGCTTGCCAGCGACTGGACGATGTCGATCTGGTGCTGGTCAGCGACTACAACAAGGGCGCCTGCGCCGGCAGCCTGGTCACCCGTCTGGTCGACGCGGCGCGCCAGTTGGGCAAACGCGTCGTCGCCGATCCGGTGCGCGGCGGCGATTATGGCCGTTACGCCGGCTGCGAGTGCATCACGCCCAATCGGCTCGAAGCGGCGCTGGCCACGGGTCAAACAATCGACTCGCCCCAGGCGGCGCTTGCCGCCGCGCAGATTCTGCTGGATCAAGGCGTCGACAACGCCATCGTCACGCTCGATCGCGATGGCATGGCCTGGCGCGGGCGAGATGGGCGACAGGGATTGTTTCCGGTGCGGCCGCGCCAGGTGTACGACATCACCGGCGCGGGGGACATGGTGCTGGCGACGATCGGCTTTGGACTGGCGGCGGGACTCGACTATCCGGACGTGATCGAACTGGCCAACGTCGCCGGCGGATTGGAAGTCGAACGACTCGGCGCCGTGCCGATCGCCCGGCAGGAGTTGATCGACGAACTATCGCTGGGCTACCGCGGCAGCCGACAAAAGGTGTTGCCGTTGCCGCGCCTGCTAGACGCCTTGGCGCGGCGCCGCCAGGCCGGCCAAAGAATCGTGATGACCAACGGCTGCTTCGACCTCTTGCATCCCGGGCATATCGTGACGCTCGAAGACGCGCGAGCGCTGGGAGATTGCCTGGTCGTGGGTGTCAATAGCGACCGCAGCGTACGCGAGTTGAAAGGCCCCGGCCGCCCCGTGCTCGATGAGGCGAACCGAGCCCATATGCTGGCGGCGCTGGAATGCGTGGACCACGTAGTGATCTTCGACGACACCAGCGTGGCAGCGCTGGTGGCGCAGCTACGCCCCGAAATATTGGCCAAGAGCGCCGCCTATGCGGTACACGAAGTGGTCGGTCACGAGATCGTGCTGGCCTATGGCGGAGAAGTGCGCCTGACGCCGATGCAGGGCGATTTTTCAACCACCAGCCTGATTCACAAGATCGCCAGCCCCGTCCCATGATCGACGCAACCAGCGCACCGTGGCCCGACCAAAGGCGCCTGCGATGAACGAACAGCAGAGCCGCGCGCTGGACTATTGGATCGGCATCGTCTTATGCTGGTGCCTCACGCGCTGGCGGCGCGTGGCCGACTGGTTGGGCGCAGGCCGCGCCGACGCCGCGCCGCGCAAGATCTTGTTCATCAAGCTCTCGGAGATGGGCGCCATTGCGCTGGCGATGCCGGCCTTTGAGTCGGCTGCCGTTCGCGTCGGTCGGGCAAACGTCTTCTGCCTGATGCTTGAGACGAATCGCGAAATGCACGATCTGGCGGGCTTTTTTCCGCCGGAGAATTTGATTTCGATTCGCGATCAGAATCTGTTCACGTTCGCGGCCGATGTCTGGCGCTTCATGCGCCGCTGCCGCCGCGAGGGAGTGGATTGCATCGTCGACCTGGAAGGGTTTTCGCGCGTGTCGGCGCTATTGGCCTACCTGTCCGGCGCGCGGACGCGCGCGGGACTGCACCGCTATACGATCGAAGGGTTGTACCGCGGCGACCTGTTCACGCATCGCGTGGCCGTGAACTACTACCAGCACGCCAGCGCGCAATTCTTGAGTCTGGTCGCAGCGCTCGACGCCCCCGCCACGGCCGACGTGATTTTGAAGGAGCGCGTCGACTTGGCCAGTTACCAATTGCCGCGCTTTGCGCCGACCGACGCGGAAATCAATTCAATGACCACGCTATTGAGCGAGCGGTTCGGCTGGCGCGCCGGCATGCCGCTGTTTGTGCTCAACCCCAACCTGCTCGATCTGTTGCCGCTGCGGCGATGGCCGCGCGAAAGGTTTTTGGAACTGGGACAGAGACTGTTGGCTGACGACCCAGACGCCCGACTGACGCTAGTCGGTCTGCCGCGCGAGCGCGAGGTTTCGGCGGCGCTAGCCCGTGAGATTTCGCCGCAGCGGGCCACGTCGCTCGCCGGAGACACCACGATCCGCGACCTGGCCACGCTGTTCACCCTGGCCGACCTATTGGTCACCAGCGACTCGGGGCCGGCGCATATGGCGGCCTTCACCGAGATCGCGATTGTCACGATTTTTGGACCAGAGACGCCGCAGCTTTATGCGCCGCTTTCACCGCGCAGCCGCGCGCTCTGGGCCGGGTTGGCGTGCAGTCCGTGCCTGAACGCCTTCAACCACCGCCGCTCCCCCTGTCGCGATCCTGTTTGCACACGGGTCATCACCATAGAGCAAGTCATGGCGGCGATCGAAGAATTGCTCGCGCAGCGCGCCGCGGAGCGCGCGGCGCCGGGCGTTACGACCTGACCTCGGCCAGACTGGCGCGCTGGCGCTGCGGTCGCTGGCTGTAGAACTGCTCAATCGACGCGCAAACCCGCCGAATCTGCGCGTCGGTCAGATGCGGATGCATCGGCAGCGAAAGAGACTCGCCCGCCAGCCGCTCGGTCACGGGGAATGATTGGCGCGCCAAGGGATAGCTGGCCAGTGCCGGCTGACGATGCACCGGGACGGGATAGTGGACGCCGGTCACAATGCCGTGCTCGGCCAAATGTGCCGCCAACTCATCGCGGCGCTCAGCGCGGATCACATACAAATGCCACGCATGCTGGCGGTCGGGCAGCGCCACCGGTCGGCCGACCGGCGCCGATTGCAGCAACTCGTCGTACAGCGCGGCGGCGCGACGGCGGGCGTGGTTCCAGTCGTCGAGGCGCTGCAGCTTCACGCGCAGCACGGCGGCCTGCAGCGGATCGAGCCGCTCGTTGCGGCCAGCCATCTCGCTCACGTATTTGATCTTATGGCCGTAGTTGCGGCTGGTCCGCAGCCGCTCGGCTAGCTCGGGCGAACTGGTGGTGATTAGCCCGCCATCGCCCAGCGCGCCGAGATTCTTGGTGGGGTAGAAGCTAAAGCAGCCGGCGTCGCCTAGCGTTCCCGCGCGCGCCGAGCGATAGGCGGCGCCGTGCGCCTGGCAGGCGTCTTCGACCACTGCCAAGTCGTGCGCGCGGGCGATGGCGCCAATCGCCTCCATGTCGGCCATTTGTCCGTACAGATGCACCGGCAGAATGGCCTTGGTGCGCCCGGTGATCGCCGCGAGCAGATGCGCCGGATCGACTAGCGCGGTCTGCTCGTCGACATCCACCAGCACTGGCGTGGCGCCGCGATGATGAATGGCCAGCGCGGTGGCGACAAAGGTGTTGGCCACCGTGATAACCTCGTCGCCCGGCCCGACGCCGACCGCTTCCAGCGCGAGTTCGAGCGCGGCCAAGCCCGAGCTGACGCCGATGGCGAATCGCGCGCCGCAGAAGCTCGCGAACTCGCGTTCAAAGGCTTCGACCTCTTCGCCGAGAATGAAGTTTCCGCTGGCAATGACGCGGCGCATGGCGGCCTCGATCCGTGGCGCCAGCTCATCATGCTGGGCACGCAGATCGACCATCGGCACCTGGCAATCGGTCATCGGCCACACGGTATTGGGGGAAGGAGAGGAATCGCAAGCCATCAGCCATTCTATTTGCCACGGCGCGACGTACCAGCGTGGCAGGCTTGCATCGGCTGCCAGATTGGATGAATCTAGGTGCATCGCCCCCAGGGACAATACGGGCGTCCGCCACCCACCGTGAATCCGCCCCAGCCCGTTTGAGCCGCTGACACCGCATGACACCCTCTCAACTCGCTGCGACCCGCACATTCCCCCAAAGTCACACCGTCCTTGCCGCCCCGCGCCGCGATGATGGCGGCGCCCCCCGCGCCGCGCATGGCCTGGCCCTGTTGATTGTGTTTTTGGTTTGGATGATCTTCGCGGGGCCCTTGTTCCTGCTGCCGGGCAATCTGTATCTGGTCGACATCGCGCTCAACGACCTGCCGAACCGGCTGCACGCGGCGGAGCAAATCCGCGCGGGGCATTGGCCGTTTTGGACGCCGGCCACCGAGTGCGGTTTTCCGCTGTTCTCCGATGGGCAAACCGGCGTCGCTTATCCGCTATTCGCGCTGTACGTGCTGTGGCCGTCGCCAGAAATGCACGACATTTGGATGGCGCTGCACTACCTGATCGCCGGTCTGACGATGTATGTGTTTTTGGTCGGTCGCGGCGCATCCCCTTTTGCATCGGCAATTGGCGCGTGCGGCTATTTTGGCTCGGCGCCGCTCATGGCGTTGCACGTTATTCCGGGCGTCATCGCCACCATGTGCTGGGCGCCGCTAGCGCTGTGGCTGATCGATCGCCACGCGGCCGGCGACCCGCGCGCGCTGTGGTGGTGTGCGCTGGTCAACGGAGTCATGCTGTTGGCCGGCTTTCCGAACGGCTCACTCTTCTCGTTCTCGCTGGAGGCCGCCTATCTCTGCTTTCGAGTTGGAAAGCAGCCGGAGAGCTTGTTTCGTGGCGGCATGATCGCGCTCGGCCTGCCGGCGCTATTGGCGATGGTGCAGCTGCTGCCGACGCTGCAATTTTTTTGGAACTCGCACCGGTCCGAGTCGCTGTCTTGGGAGGCCGTGTATTACAATCGTGTCGAAACGCTGCCGCAACTCATGACGGTCGGCGTAAGCGGCGTCGCCGCGCTATCTGCCTTTTATTGGGGATACCTGGCCGCAGCGGCGCTGGCGTTGTATGGCCTGTTCGCTTGGCGCAACCGCGCGGAGGCGCTTTTCTGGGGGGGCTTCCTGCTGTTGACCTTGCTGGTGGCCTTCGCGACGCCCGTCGCCTGGATTTTTTACTATCTGCCGGTGTTCTCCTGGTTTCGCTGGCCCAGTTTGTATTTGCTCGTGTCAACACTCGCGTACAGCGTGTTGATCGCTTTTGGGGCCGATATGGCGCTGTCTGTTTTGTCGCGATCGCTGCCGATTCGATCCATCGTCGCGGCGGTGGCGGCGCTCGCGGTGACCAGCCCGACCTTTGCCGATTGCCTGGCGCCGCCGGGCTGGGATCAAACGGCCTCGCCGGCCATCTTGGCAGCGGCCCATCGAGAAGGGCATTTTCGATTGTTGCCGCTGATGCACGGTCAGATCGAAGGCGCCGACCCGGAACACGACGAGCGTTTTTGGTCGCCGCAGCGGCTGCGCAACAGCTTTTTGACGTTGGCCGCCAACTATCACCTGCTACACGGCGCGCGCGTGGCCACGATCAAAAATCAATTCGACGCCGTGACACCCGCCGAAATGACGCACCTGCTGGCAACCGACCGCAACATCTCGCTGGGCTATTTGCAGGCAGCGGCGATCACGCACATCAGCGATGTCGAGCCGCTGCCCGCGCACCTGCTGGCCGCGGCGGAACTGGTGAGCGACGATCCCGTGCGCTTATATCGCGTGCGCAATCCGCTCCCCCGCGCGTGGCTGGTGTACGACGCGCGGCGCATCGATTCGCCGCACGAGCGCGTGAAGGCGATCCATGCCGGCGATTTTGACGCGCGACGCTTGGCGATTGTGGACACCGATCCGCAGATTGGCCCAGCGCCAACTAAGCCGGCCCAGGTGGCCTTGCGCGAGACAAGCCCCTCGTCGCTAGAGATCGAGGTCGAAACTGAGACGCCGGGCCTCTTAGTGGTGGCCGATATGCATGCCACCAGCGTTCACGCGGCCATTGACGGCGGCGCCGCGCCGCTGCTCAAGGCGAATCACGCATTTCGCGGCGTCCGCGTGCCAGCAGGTCGACATGTCGTGACCATGTGGTATCGTCCCACCGCCTTTTATGTTGGCGCGTGTGTGTCGCTGGCCGCGTTGGCGGTCGTTGCCGCCCAACTGGCCCGACCCCTGCGCCGCGACGCGCCATCCCACGAGGCTTTGGCTTAAACGTGTTCGACCTTTTGTATCGCGGCGCGACAGTGATCGACGGCACAGGTCGGCCGGGCTATCGCGCCGATGTGGCCATCGCCGGCGATCGCATCGCGGAGATTGGCGCCATCGACACCGGCGCGGCGCGGGTGATCGACGTGGCCGGGCGCGTGGTCGCGCCGGGGTTCATCGATGTTCACAATCACGATGAAGGGTGGTTGCTCAAGACGCCGCACCTGTTGCCCAAGACGAGCCAGGGCTTCACCAGCGAAGTGCTGATGAGCGACGGCATTTCCTACGCGCCGCTCACGCCCGAGACCGCGCGCGATTGGATTCACTATTTGCGTCCGCTCGACGGCCTGCGCACGGCCGATTATCGCGGTTGGCGCTCGATCGCCGATTACATGGCGCTGCTCGATGGGCGAACCGCCCAGAACACGATTCCGCTCGTCCCCTTCGCCAATTTGCGCGTGCTGGCCTGCGGTTGGCGGCGCGACCCGGCCGACGATATTCAAATCAACTTGATGCGCGAAGAACTGCGCCGCGCCATGGACGCCGGCGCCGCCGGGCTGTCGACCGGGCTGGACTATATCGCGCAATGTTTTTCTTCGACCGACGAGATTGCCCGCGTGGCCGAGGCGATGGCCCGCCACGAAGGGGTGTATGTCACGCACGTGCGCTACAAGCGGGGAACGGTATGGGGAGTGCGCGAGGCGATTGAAATTGGCCGCCGCGCCGGTGTGCGTGTGCACATCTCGCACCTCAAGGCGGCCACCGCGCAAGAGACCGAGGAGATTCTCACCCTGATCGACTCCCCCGCCGCGCGCGATGTCGATCTGACGTTCGATATCTATCCCTATATGCCAGGGTCGAGCCTATTGGGCATGCTGCTGCCGTATGAGGTGTGGGAAGACGGTCCCTTGGCGGCGCCAACGCGGCTGGCCGATCCCTTGGTGCGCGACCGATTTGCTCGCGCCGTGGAGGGTTACGGCCTGAATCTCAATCAGCTCACCATCGCCTGGGTCGGCAGTCGCGAGAATCAATCGTGGCAAGGCGCCACCCTGGCGTCGTACGTCGCCGCGAGCGGCAAGTCGTTGGGCGACGCGCTGGCCGACCTGTTGATCGACGAAAACTTTTGCGTGCTGATGGTGTTCCATGTCTCGGGTGACGAAGCGGTGGAGCCGTTTCTCGCGCATCCGCGGATGATGCTCGGCAGCGATGGCATCTATTTCCCTGATGGCGTAGTGCATCCCCGAGTGGCCGGTTCCGCAACACGCATGCTCGGCCGGATGGTTCGCGAGCGCAGACTATTCTCCTTGGAAGAGGCCGTGCGCAAGATGACCAGCTTTCCGGCCGAGCGGTTCGGTCTGGCGCAGCGCGGCGTGCTGCGCAATGGCGCCATTGCCGATCTGGTGGTCTTCGATCCGGCCACCGTCGCCGATCTGGCCACCTATGCCGATCCGCAGCGCCTGTCGGCCGGCGTCGAGCATGTTGTAGTGGCGGGGCGGCCGATCATTGAGCAAGGCGCCGCGCTGCCAGAGATCGAGGAGGCGCCACCGGGCCGAGCGCTCAAGTTTCGCGATGCCGCTCGTTAGCGCTCTGCCAATACCCGGCAACCTGGTTCTCAAACGATGGCAGTGGCCCCAGGTGTTTGCTTGTCGACGATCCACTCACGTGTTCGGCGGGTGCGCTAATCAATCGCCTTCTCATCGTGATACAGCCGATCTGAGGGATGCCAAAGCGGCATTCCGCTCCGCAGACGTTCGGCGAGGATTTCTAGTTTCTCACCGCTGCCCGGCATGGCGCGGGTAGGCACGAATTGATCGGCGCTGATTTTGTTGGGCTCATAGTCCCAAACGCCCGACTTGATGGCTTCCAGCACGGATTGAGGCACGACGAAACTCCTAAGACGCGCTTCGAGCAGGCGGTGAATTGGACGCAGCGGCCGAATGACTCGCGAGCGGACGACTAGCCGCAATTTAGAACCTGCCCAAAGAGACTCATCCCAAACGTTCACTGACCAGAACAAGTAAGAATATCCAAGCGCGATCGACAAGCGTCAAGAAATTTTTTCCGGACCATGCGAAAAATGCGCCGGTCTTGCCGTTGACCTGAAGAGTCCGGAAGAGTTGACCAGTCGCACAAGCTGACCCACGCGCGCGGCATCGATCTCGCCAGTGCGATGGTGCGCGCAAGCGGCCCCCCGCACGGCAATTAGCGAGGGCGCTAGCGGCAACAGGGGGGCGATCGCATCGGCCGTGAGCGAGCCGGCAAGCACCGACGGCCACTTGCGGCTCTGGGCCTGATCGATCAGCCAGCGCGCCTGGTCGATGGTCCAATGCGAAAGCAGATTTCCGCCACGCTTGTCGAACGTGTCGACCAGCACCGCAGCGGCGCCAATCGACTCGGCCGCGGCGACAATCGCCTCGGCCGTCGGCGAGCAGGCAGCTAGGTGATCGGCATAGACCACCGCTACGGGACGAACGCTCGCCGGCAGCGAACCGGCGGCGGCTCGCCAAAGGTCGGGCCAATTGGCCTCCTTTGCGCAACCGGCAAGACCAAACTTGGCATAAGTCAAGCCAGCGGGCAATTGAGCGGCATTTGCGGGCAACCAATCGAGCAATTCCCCCAGCGCGGCGCTCACTGGCAATCTGGCGCCGACGACCTGCACTATCTCGGCGATGGTTTCGGTCGATGCAGCGCCCAACGAACCGCGGTTCGGCTCTTTCACATCGATCACGTCGACGCCGGCCGCCAGCGCTATGCGCGCCTCGCTCGCGCTGCGGACGCTCACCAACAGCCCCGTCATCGCGCGACTCCCGCGCGCAGTTCGCGCTGGCGGGCCACCAGTCGATCGTTGAGCGCTTGCGCCAGTTCGATGGTGAGCGGCTCGCACCAAGTTCCCCGAATAATGATGTTCGACTCGCACCAACTGCCGAATCGAGGATCGACCTCTCGCTTGGCGTATTCTTCCGCCTGCGGGCGCAGCCGCACCACCAGCGTCACTGTTTCGGTTTTTTCATGTTTTTCGCCCGGCAAGAAGCTGGGGCCCCGGCCGAGCAGAAAGCACTCTACTTCTTCGATCGGCACGATTTCGGCGCCGCCGGCCGCGCGCAGCCGCAGTAGCAGGTCGCCATGCGCATACTCGATGCGGGCGCCGTGCAGCCCCCCAATCCATATGGCGGCCACCACGTCGAACACGCCCGAGATGGCAACCAATAGCGCCGGCAACCAATGCCCGGCGAGGTAGAGCGCGGCGGCGATGAAAAAGCTCACGCCGGCGACCAGTGCGGCGACGCCACGAATCAGACCGATCGCACGCGTATTGCCGCGCAGCCACACTTCTCGCATGGTCGTACTACTTTGCTCGATCAGGGGACCACAAGGGAGAGGACGTGGCAATGTAGCAAATTCGCGTCCGTTCTGGTGGCGGCGCGCCCAGTCGCCGCCCGAGAGGCTGGTCAGTACAATCGCCAGTTCGATGCGCAACTCTTGGCACATGATGGCGATTGGGATTTGGCTGGCCGGCTGTGCGCTAATCGCCGCCGAGCCCACGACGGCCACGGTCGACGAAGCCACAGCCATGGCGGGCACGGCCCGCAAACCACAAGACGACGCGGAACTGCGCCGCTGGCTGCCGATCATGGACCACCACCGGTTGACCCCGCGCGAAATCAGCATCGCCACCGGCATGAGCGAAGACGAGACCGCGGCGGCGCGCGCGCGACTTGGACCATTGCCGAAGGTGTCGACGTCGGGACGCAATTTAGTCGTGCTCCCCTACCCCGGAGGGCGTCACCCGCGAATCGGCTTTTTGGATGGCGCCGTGGGGCCGCAGCGCGAAACCAAGGTGAGCGTGTTCACGCCTTGGGACGCGGCTAGCTATGTGGTGGTTGATGTGCCCGAGGCGATCTGGTCGAACTTGGGACTCTTATACTTGGCGCATACGCATGTTCCCACCGTGTGGTCGCGCCAAGCGATTGAGCTGGAGCCGTTGGAATGGCGGACCGCGCCTGGCGGCGGCCTGGAAATTGAGCGGGTGCTGCCCAACGGCGTCGCGTTTGGCGCGCGGGCAAATGTGGAGACCGATGGCGTGCGGTTTGAGCTTTGGTTGCGCAACGGGACCAGCGCCACCTTAAGCGATTTGCGCGTGCAAAATTGCGTGATGCTGCGTCAAGCCGAGGGGTTTGCCGAACAAACGGAAACGAACAAACGCTATCGCGCCCCCTTTGCCGCGGCGCGCGATGCGACGGGCCAGCGCTGGATCATCACCGCCTGGGAAGGTTGTCATCGCGCCTGGGGCAACGCGCCTTGTCCTTGTTTGCACTCCGACCCCCAGTTCGCCGATTGCGGGCCGGGGGAAACCCGGCGACTGCGCGGCTGGTTGTCGTTTTACGAGGGGCGCGAGATCGAAGCGGAATTTGATCGGCTGGCGGCGCGATTCGACTGGCTGCGCGCCAATGAGGAGCCTGCGCCATGAGCCATGTTCCGCACGACCATTTTCAAGCGCTACGTGGCTATCGAGCCATGGTCGCCGCGATTGCGCTACTGCTTGTCGGCTACGGCGCGGCGCTAGTCGCCGGTTGGCCGCAGACGGCGACCGCGAGGATCGTGGCCGAACGCGGTCATCAAGCCGACCACGCAGCGACTGGCGGCGACCATCAGCATGCAGCCACGCCCCCGCCGCTCTGGACCGTCGCGCCGTTTGCCGCGCTATTGGGGGCAATTGCCGTGTTGCCGCTCATTCCGGCGCTGGCGCATTGGTGGGAGCACAACCGCAATCGGTTTTTAGTGGCAGCCAGCATGGCGGCGGCCACGCTGACCTATTATTTGTGGTGGCACGTTGGCGCGGTCGAGCGCCATTTTGTTTCGCACGCGGTTGTGCCGGCGGCGGCCAGCGGACCATCATGGCAGGTGGGCCGCACCGTGCTCGAGAATGCCCTGCTCGTCGAGTTCGTCCCGTTTATCGTGCTGCTATTCAGCTTGTACACCATCGCGGGAGGCATTCGCATCGATGGCGATCTGTTGGCGCATCCGCTGGTGAATGTGGCGTTCCTCGCCGTTGGCGGTCTGCTGGCCAGCTTCATCGGCACGACGGGCGCCGCCATGCTCCTCATTCGTCCGCTGCTCGACACCAATCGCGAACGCCGGCAAGTGGCGCACACCGTGGTGTTCTTCATCTTTGTGGTTTGCAATTGCGGCGGCCTGTTGACGCCGCTGGGCGACCCCCCTTTGTTTCTCGGCTATCTCGAAGGGGTCGATTTTTTGTGGACGCTGCGACTGTGGCCAAGTTGGCTATTTGTGAATGGCGCGCTCTTGGCCGTCTATCTGGCGTGGGATTGGCTGTTCGCCTACCCCCGCGAGGCAGTCCGCGACCGCCAGCGCGATGAACAACTGGCCGGCCAGCTTCGCGTTCACGGCCTGGCGCTACAGGGGCCGCTGCTGGTGCTGTTGATCCTTTCGGTGGCGCTGTTCGATCCGAGCAAGGCGGTCCCTGGCACAAGCTGGCATGCCTGGCTCTATCTGCGCGAGGCGACTCAACTCGGGCTAGTGGCGGTGTCGCTCGCCGCCGGCTCGCTGGCGCTGCGCGTCGCCAACCGCTTCACGTTCGACGCCATCATCGAAGTGGCGGCGCTGTTCTTTGGCATCTTCATCTGCATGCAGCCCGCGCTGGCGATCCTGGCGGTACGCGGCGGCGAACTCGGCCTCTCCACGCCGCGTCAATTTTTTTGGGTCACTGGCGCGCTGTCGGCGGTGCTCGACAATGCCCCCACGTACCTGGTGTTTTTTCAAACGGCGCAAGCGCTGCCTTCATCGGGTCAGACGCTGGTCGCGGGAGTGGCCGAGCCGCTGTTGGTCGCCATCAGTCTTGGCGCCGTGTTCATGGGCGCCATGACCTACATTGGCAACGGGCCGAACTTCATGGTCAAGGCCATCGCCGAATCGTCGGACGTGCCGATGCCGAGCTTTTTTGGCTATTTGCTGCATAGCGTGTTGGTGCTCTTGCCCATCCTGCTAGTCAACGCGTGGCTGTTTCTGTAAACCTTCGACATTCCCCGAATGACCCCAGCGCGAGGCGCCGCCGTGCAGACCAAGACCATCACCACCGAGCGCGAACTTGAGCAGCTTTGCGAATCGCTGGCCTCCGAGTCGGCCATCGCGTTCGACACCGAGTTTGTTTCGGAGCATTCCTTCCGACCCGAATTGTGTTTGATCCAGGTCGCGGCGTCGGGCCGGTTGGCGGCCATCGACACCATCGCCGTTGGCGACACATCCGCGTTTTGGAAGATGCTGACCAGCGGCGATCACGAGACGATCGTGCATGCCGGGCGCGAGGAAGTGTGTTTCTGCCTGGATGCCGTCGGCGCGCCCCCCAAGCGGTTGTTTGACGTGCAGTTGGCCGCAGGGCTGATCGGCATCGAATACCCCGCCGGCTACGGCTCGCTCATGTGGCGCGTGCTCGGCAAGACGCTGCACAAACGAGAGACCCGCACCGATTGGCGCAAACGGCCGCTGTCGGCCCAGCAAATCGATTACGCCTTGGACGATGTGCGCGACTTGGAATTGCTGCGCAACCGGCTCTACGAGCGGCTGGATAAGCTCGGCCGCCTGGCCTGGCTGCAGACCGAAACCGACGCCTGGCTCGACGAACTGCGCGCCTCGCGCCAACGCGAACGCTGGCGACGCGTTTCTGGCAGCGGCAATCTGTCGAGCCGCGAGCTGGCCATTCTGCGCGAGCTGTGGCGCTGGCGCGAAGAGCAGGCCGAACGTCGCAATTGGCCCGTCAAGCGCGTGCTGCGCGACGACCTGCTGGTGGAACTAGCCAAACGCAAGAGCGCCGATGAAAAGCAAATTCGCGCCGTCCGCGGCATGGAACGCGGAGACCTGCAGCGCTCGCTGCCACATTTGATTGCGGCGATTCGCCGCGGCATCGAACTGCCCGACGACGAGTGCCCGCAGTTCGTGCGCCGCGAGAGCAACAGCCAGCTCAACATGGTGGCGCAGTTTTTGGCGTCGGCGCTCAACAGCATCTGCCGCTCGGCCGAGGTGGCGCCGAGCATTGTCGGCACGTCTCAAGACGTGCGCGACTTCGTGGCCTACCGGCTGGGCGAAAGCGACACCGACGAGTTGCCCGGCCTCGCGCGGGGCTGGCGGGCCGAGGTGGTGGGCAATTTGCTCAACGATCTATTGAGCGGGCAGATGTCGATTCGGATTCGCGACCCGCACTCGGAGGAACCGCTGGTGTTTGAGCCGGCGGGCTGAAGCGGCCCTTGCGCTACTTCTCGCGCTTCAGAAAATTGCCCCATCCCGAAAAATCCAAACGCGCCGAGCGCTTGTCAGGCATCCCTGAACTTGTGCCTTGCACATCGTTGTCGGCGGGCGCCAGGTATTGGGCCGCCTGCACGGGCGTCGGTCGAGGCGCTGGCGCGCCTGGCGGCGGCGCTCCGTTCGCGGCGGACGGAATGACTGGAGCCGAAGGATTGGCTGGCAGAGCGGCAGCCGGCCGTGGCAAACGGGCGACACGATCGGAGGCCGATTCGACTGCTGGCGGCGCCGGTTGACCGGGCGTGACTAACTGTTGGCCGCCGGGACCGGTTTGCAGGTTTTGCGGAAACGCCACCGCTGCGGTGACCGGTATCGACGGCATCTGATGCGGTTCGTCATTTCGGCCACCGATAATCGGGATTTCGAATTGGTCCCCCGCGAACTTGGTGCCTTCATAGACGGTGCCACGTTGGAATGGGCCGGCGCCAAAAAACCAACTGTTACGCGCGGTGCTGGTCACCGGATCAATGCCGGTTTGCATCACTGGCCGGCCTGTTTCGCGACTGTAAGCGAACACGGCCAACTTGGCCACCGCTTTTTGATTGGTCGCCTTGGCAAGCGGCAACTCGGGAATGGCGGACGGCAACGGCACGCCCGGCACGCTAGGCACCGCCACCGCCGGCAGACCAAACAATAGATCGCTGCGGTCGGTGCCGACTCCGCCCGAGCGGGCCTCGACGATGAACTCGGCCTTGTCCTTTGCCTCGCGCAGCACACAGCCGCTGGCCAACAGGTGCTGGCGAATCGAACTGACAATATAGTTTTCGTCGGTCACGCCCTTGAGATAGGACGCGTCGAAGTAGACTTCTCTCCCCGCGAGAATGCCAAAGTTGAATTCTGACACCGCCTTGTCGATGGCGTTGGAGAGCAGCAGTTGCTCGGTGGCGGTGCGCTGCGTGTCGGACCAGCGGGTGGTGCCGCAGCCGGTTAATACGGCGAGTGTCAGGGCAACGGCCATCGCGCGCGCCAGCAGCGCGGCGCTCTTCGCCTGCGGCGCAAAATGGAATTGGGCGATGCGGACCGCGCCCATTCGTGCTCCCTGGTCGATGTCGGAGGCGGGATCAACGGCCGCGGCTGCGCCGAGCGCGATGGCTCGCCGGCGATCGACGCTGCTAGCGCCCGGGGCCGTCAGGGGGCGGGAGTATAGTGCAATGGCCCGAGCGATTGAACCGACATTTCGCTGGCGCCAGCAGTGCGCGCAAGCGAAGAGAGAGCAGGTGGCCCTTCGGCGGCAATTACGGCGTCGACTCGCCCGCCGGCGCAGGCGCGGCTTCGTCAGCCGTTTGCGGCTCGACTGATTCAGCGGCTGAGCCTGCTTCGGCGGTCGCCTCCTCATCGGCCGGCGCCGAATCCTGCGCCGACTCCGTGGCGTCAGGCGCCGCCGCAGACGCCGGTTGGCTGTCCGCGGCATCATTCGGTACGTCAATGCCATAGAACCGCGTCGTCTCTTCAGCCGCCAGCTTTGTCTCCAAAGTCGGGCACTGCACTTCGGCGCGGAACACGTGATTGCCACCGCGATGGGCGCGAGCGCGAATCTTGAAGATTCGTTCCTCGCCCGGCGTCAAACTGGCGATCGGCGCCATGGCGATCTGGCCCGGACCAATCTCGTGTTCGCCCCCTTCCACTTCGATCGGCTCAATGCCGGGAGAGAAGAAGGCCACCACCTCGACGCCATCGGCGGCCTTGGTGCCGCGGTTGTGGATGCGAATTTCGTAATAGGTGTCTTGCCCCACCGGCACCGGGCCTTGCGGATCTTGCACTGTCAACGTCAGGTCGGCCAGCGCTTCGACCTCGGTGTCCAGAGTGGCCACGTGCCGCAAGTCTCCCTCGGCGGTGCCGATGAGTTGCAGCGTGTTGCTGCCCGGCTGAGCCAGTTCGCACTGAATCGAACCGGTCCACTGCGCGCCCGGCCGCAGATTGGTGGTGTTCCAAACCACGCGTCCCTGTTCGCGCGAGTATTGGCCACCCTCGGTGGCCGACACAAAGTTGGCGCCGGTGGGCAGCACCGCGGCGATTTGCACATTCTTAGCCACCGCGTTGCCCGGGTTGGCCACCGTGACCTGATACGCGCCAATGGTGCCGGCGTACAACAGCGGCGGACCATCGACCGCGACCTGGATGTTGGCGCGTCGCACCACAACTTCTTCGTCCACCGCGGCCTGCAGTCCGCCATCGCCGGTGGCTTCGGCCTTGAGCCGCAGATTGCCCGACTGCCGGGCGGTCAGCTCAAGCTCGACCACCTTGTTCTCGCCCGCCGCCAACACACCCACCTGATGGCTAACCACTTCGCCGTCGCCGGGGCTCGTCGGCAGCAAGCGCACCACCACGTTCTCGGCGTCGCCGTTGCCGGGATTGGAGAGGGTGAGTTTGTACAACTCGCGCTCGCCGAAAAAGACCTCTTCGGGACCGGCCAGCGTCATCACCAGTTTGGGTTCTTGCACCTCGATCGACGTTTGCGAAACGATCGGCGCCGAGGTCCAATTCACCGCCAGATCGAACGAGCGGCTCTTGTGCGGGATCAATCGCACGGCCAGTTCGGCCTTCGATTGTGTGCGCAGTAAGGGAATGTGCCATTCGAGCGTCGCGCCGCCGTCGCTGGTGGCGCCGGGGTGCGTCGTCCCCTCGCTGGCATGCGTATTGGCCAATTCGGCGCCGTCGGGCAGCTTGATGGCGACCAGCACCTCATCGGCGTCGATCGCGCCCGTATTGCGGATCACAATTTGATACGCCGCCACCGCGCCGACGCGAATCTTCTCGGGCCCCACGGTTTCCAACGTGAGCGAAGGACTTTGCTGCGAGATAATGACATGCGGATTCTTGGCGACCGCGGCCTCGGCCACGGCCGGCGCGGACTCTGGCACGCGGGCAGTGCGTGCGAAGGGCGCGGCGGGCTCCACGCGCGGCGGGCGTGCTGGAGTCGCGGCCGCGCTGGTCGCCGGAGCAGCTTGCGGCTCTGGCGTGTAACGGCGCGCGTCGTCTAGACGCTGCTGCAACGAGCGCCGCGGAGCATCGCGCGATTCAATGGTGGTTGAAGTGGGAGGGCTGCTCGGCAGATCATCGAGCGAGTCGGGAGCGACTCCGTCGGGTTCGACCTGCACGGGGCGGCGCGGCGGGCGAACTTCGCCCACACTCTCAGGACCGGCGGGGGCATAACCGGGCTGCGCGGTGCGACGGCTCGATTGAACCGGCGGCGGCGCCTGAGCGGACTGCGTCTCGGCACGCGGCGCGCGGCGCTGCGGCGCCTGGGGCGCCGCGCTGCTCGCGGGCGCGGGCTGCGTCGTTCGGCGTGGTGACTCTTGAGGATCGGAAAAGCGCTGTCCGCGAACCGCATCGGCCGAGAAAGGCTCGCGCGGCATCGCGCTACCTTCACGGGCGCGCGGCGGCGCCTCGTACGGATCCTCCGTAAGCTGCTCCTTGGGCGCTCGATTAAAAAGGTTGCGACCGAAGCGGCTGATCCGCTGCGTGAATGATTCGGACTCTTCTTGTCCGTATGCGCCAGTCACGACCAACATGCTGGCGACAAAGACGATTACTATTCGGCTCGAGCGCGACATCGCGGTTCCCCAGCGAGGCTGAGATTAGGGTTCCGTCAGCTATATCGGCCATGTCGGTTGGGGCGATTAAGAAGAGTTGCCGCTTGGGCAAGAATTTTCGCCAAGCACTCCCGCCTACCGCGCAAATAGCGAAACCTGGTGGTCTACACAGCTTCGCGGCCAAGACTCACGAGCGTGCTGGCATGCCATCGCCTTGGGATAGCGAGATCGCCAAGGCGAACGCCTGCAACAGGCCGCTTGATACGAATCCGGCCAGCGCGCCGACCACGGCGCAGGAAAAGAACCACACCAAGACGCCCGCCAGCGTCGCCTGCGACCAATAAAAGCTGGTAAAGAACCCACCGCCGGCCAGCCCCAGCGCCAAGGCGCCGATCGCGCCGCCAATCTGCCGCGGTCGTTCGTCCGTCAGCGAATGTCGCAGCGCAATCGCATCGGTGTCCATGATGGGCAGCGGCGTCGGCAGTCCGTCGTCGCGCGCGGCGCCTGAGTCTTCGTGTTGGCTGCCGCGCGACTGAAAGGTGCGCGAGCCCCACGAGTTGCCAAGGACATGCGCCGCGGCCAAGAGCAATAACCAGGTCACCACCGTGGCGCCAAGCGCGCCGATCGCGCTGCCGAGCGCGAAGAGGCCACTCAAGAGCGCGACAACCAGCAGCAGCGCGCGCAAGCCAAAGCGCGGCAGCAGATCATTTGAGCGGCCATCAGTACAGCGGTGCATATCGGCATTCTAGTGGCGACGCGCTGGCGCGGCGATAGTTTCGCGCGCGACATAACGCGCCCGCCCGCGCCGTGTCAATATGAAAGCCAAGAACCGGTAATTCGCCCTGGCGATTTTCGCTTTACGCGGCGCGACCGGCAAACTATTCTCGGCCTCAACGGGTTCAGTCTTGGGCGCAAGAAAGGAGGCTTGTGAGATGGAGCTCCGCAAAGCCACTGCGGCAGGATTGTTTGTGGAATTTCGCGATTCGCTCGGCAACTCAGCCGGCTCCGCCGTCTACTTCGATTGGCAAGGCCGCGCTCTGCCCGCCGTGGGAGACCAGTTCGCTTGCTCGGTTCATTCGCCGCGAGCGCGGACGCCGCGCCGCATGGCGGGGCGAGTGACGCATCGGGCCTTCGACGTGCAGACCGACGACGCCGGCAAACCGTGCGTGTGGGTGCGCTTGGTGGTCGATGTGGGCGTCGATTGCGCACCAGCGGTGAACAAGCGTGGCCGGGCGGGGTTTGAGGTCTCCCGCAATTGAACTGCTAGCGGCGCCAGATCGCTATTTGCCAGCGTTCCACGACCGCGGACGCACCACGTCGGTGGCCAGCCCCACGGCCGCTAGCAGGCGCACCGTCAACCAGGTGATGTCCACCTCCCACCAGCGGTGCCCGTGGGCCGCCGCGCGTTGGTCGGCGTGGTGGTTGTTGTGCCAGCCTTCGCCGTTGCTGACCAGCGCCACGAACCAGTTGTTGCGGCTGTTTTCACCCGTTTCGTAGTTGCGGTAGCCCCAGCGGTGCGTCAGCGAATTGACGCTCCAGGTGATATGCCACACGGCCACGGTGCGCACAAACACGCCCCACACCAGCAGGCTCGATCCAAATTGCACGCCCCCCATGATCTGGCCGGTCGTCGCCAGGCCGATCACGAAACCCGCCAAATAAAATAGCGCCGCGTGCGCCACATAGATCCAGAGCCAATTCAAGCGCCGTTCCAGGCGAAAATAATAGGGGTCTCGCAAGATATCGCGGGCAAATTGGTCGTAGGTCGCCACCGAGTTGGTCTCGCGGTTCTCGACCCACAGCCAGGTGAAGTGCCCCCACGCCAAATCGACCAGCGGGCTATGCGGGTCGGCCTGCTGGTCTGAATCGCGATGATGCAGCCGATGTATCGCCACCCAGCGCGCCGGCGTGTCTTGCAAGCAGCACACCCCCAGCGTGGCCAAACCATGCTCCAACCAGCGCGGACATTTGAAGCCTTGGTGCGTCAGCAAGCGGTGATAGCAAAGGTTGATGCCCAGCGTGCCAAAGACGTACAGCCCTAGAAACGCGAGGGCCACGCCAGTCCAGCTAAACAGCCACGGCACAAACGCCAATAGCGCCAACAGGTGTGTGCCACCGACGCCAATCGCATAGGGCCACAGCAATTTAGCCGGCGTTGTGCCGCGCGGACGTTGAATCCACGCGGTCGAGGCAGCAACCTCATCGATCGCTGGTTGCTGGCGCGGACGTGCCGGTCGCGTTCTTGCGGGCAGGATAGACTCTTGATCGATCGCCATGGCAACTGTGCCTTATCAAGTTCCCAAAGGAAGCCAGCCATTGGCGCCCGAGTGCGGGAGACGCGCATCCTGCACGATCGCCTTATCCTATTCCGTCGGCTGATAGGTGCATACCGGTCGCGTAGAAATTGCGATTGCGGCAAGTTATTTGGCGTAATCGGCCGGCCGCATGTTACGCCGGGCGCCGCCAAACTTGAACGGTGAAGGTGCGAAATCGCCCACCAGGCCCACCTCGGATCGCTCGGGAATCTGGCCTTCCAACCCCACTGCCCAGTAACAGGCGTTCACCAACAGCCGGCGCAGCCCCTCGCTCTGCAAGTCTTGCGAAGCCCCCATCGTCGTCGCGAACACCCGCGCTTCCTTGCCCGCTGGAGTGTTGAACTTGCGCGTCCAAGCCACGGGCATCATGGGGTCGTTCTTCTTGCCGGTGACTGGTGGATCGTCGGGCTGCATGCCGGTGAGCACCTGGCCCAGCACCAGCGGCTGACAATGTTCGTCGAGCGGCAGGCGCACGCCATACACGTCGGTCGGTCCCCAAATGTCGCCATCGGCGATCCCGCGCAAAATCGGATGCTCGGCCGCCCCCGGCGCGATCACGCCGCGCGTGCTCTCGTGGCCGTGATGTCCATGATGGTTGATCCACGTTTCTCCCAGCACATGCCGACCGAAGCCGCCATTCCACTGGCTGTTGTTCCAGCCATAGCGGGCGTACGTGCTGCCGGCGGGCAGGTCAAAAGCGTGCGTCGAGGTCCGCATGCCGATGATGGGCCGGCCCGACTCAACATAGTCGGCGATGTGCCGCATCTGCTCGTCGGGCAGCTTGCGAAACCGCGTGAACAACACCAGCAGGTCCGCGTCGTCGAGCGCCGCGAGGCCGGGGATGTTGTTGTTCACATTGGGATCAATCGCGCCATCCTTGGGATCGATGGCGAACAGCACCGTGCAGCGAAAGCCATGATGCCTGGCCAAAATCTTGGCAAGCTGCGGCAGCGCTTCTTCCGAGCGATATTCTTCGTCGCCGCTCACCAGCACGATGTGCTTGCCTTTGCCGGGTCCGGCGTCGCCTTCGACAACCAGCCAAGGATCGTCGGCCCAGGCGAGCGGAGCGGCCGCCATAGAAGCAAGACACGCGGCCATCGCCAGATGCGGAAGAAAACGCGGCATCGCAAAAGCTCTCCACGACGGGGAATAACGCCAAGTCGCTTGGCATTCTGAACCCCACCCCCGCGCGAGTCAAACCAGAGGGCCGATTCCAGGCCCAATAGCGCGTTGAGTTGCTGGGGGCGATCGCATGACGAATTGGATTTGCGGAAATATTTGTTGGAAGCCGAGGGCGCGCGAAGATTAGATTGTTCGAGATGGCGAACGCCGGAAATTCCTATGGCGGCATGCGCTACTACGACGGGAGCATTCTCATGCGAAACACGTGGATCGTGATGGCGCTGGTTTTGAGTTTGTCCACTAATTTTTGCCGCGCTGCGGAGCCAGCCGACAAGAGCGACGAAGGCCAGGCATCGACTCTCGCCGAGAAGATATCCGCCATCGCGGCGACCCATCGCCAGCGCAGAAAAGAGTTTTACGACGAGCTCGATACGCTCGCCCAACAGCGCAAGGGACTAGGCGCGGCTGAATACGGCAAACAAGTTTCTCGGGCCAATCTGGAATACAGCAACGACGCGAGGCCAATGGCCCAGGAACTGATCGCGCTCATTAAGGCGAACCGTCAGCAACCGGCTGTGATTGAGGGCCTGATCGCGCTCGAAGGCGAAATGAGTCACTCGCTCGGCGTCGACGAGCAGTTGGTCGATATCGCGCTCAAGGATCAGCTCGCCAACCCGGAGATGGGCAGGCTTTGCAGTCTGCTGCGCCACAGCAACAACGATCCGGCCGCGGAGTCGATTCTGCGGGCCGTGGCCAAGGAGCATCCCATGCGTGAGGTGCGCGGCATGGCCACCTATGGCTTGGGGGAATACTTTCGACAAACGGCTCGCGACGATTGGGGGCGCCCCATAACGCCGGAACAAACCGCCGCGCTCTTGGCCGACGCCGAAAAGCAGTTTGTGGATGTCCTCGAAAACTATGCGGATGTGCTGACAAGCGATGGCAAGAATCTGCGCGATCTGGCTACATCGTCGCTGGCTCGGGTGAGAAACATTCCCCATCTCACGGTGGGTCAACCGGCCCCCCTGCTGCGCGGCGAGTCGGTGGACGGCGTCGCCATCGATCTGGCCGATTATCGCGGCAAGGTGGTGTTAATCGTGTTTTGGGGTTCGTGGTGCGGTCCCTGCATGGGGATGGTTCCGCACGAGCGCGAGTTGGTCGAGCGCTGGAAAGACAAGCCGTTTGTGCTGTTGGGCGTCAACTGCGGCGATGATCGACAAACCGCGCAGCGAACGATAGCCGCCGAGCGAATGCAATGGGCGTCGTTGTGGGACGGCGAGTCGACCGAGGGGCCAGCGCAATCAGCCTTTAACGTGTTGCATTGGCCAACGGTTTACGTGCTGGATGCGGCGGGCACAATTCGCGCGATTGATCCCAAAGCCGCCGAGCTGGATTCCCTGATTGAAAAGTTGCTTGCGTCCACAGGCGAGGCCGGCGGCGAACATCGCGGTGCTGCCGCAGAGCACGAGCCCTGATGGTTCGGGTCGCCCATCAGACGGCGGCCAGGCCTTCATCGAGGGCGGCGAGGATGAACTCGGCCGATTCGACGCCGATCGACAGGCGAATCATCCCCTCGCAGATTCCAAGTCGCTGCCGCTGGTCGGCCGACAGCGCCCGGTGGCTAGTGCTGCACGGATGACTGAGCGTGGTGCTCAGTTCGCCCAGCGACGGCGCGAACGGTATTTGATGGGCGGCGTGAATGAATCGCGCGGCCGCCTCGGCGCCGCCACCCAGCGTGAACGTGACCATCGCGCCATACCGCCCGCCAAATTGACGCCGCGCCAACTCGTGCTGCGGATGCGCCGCCAGACCTGGGTAGCGCACCGACGACACGGCCGCCGATCGCGCCAGTCGCTGCGCCACTTGCTCTGCATTGGTCCCCGCCCGCTCGGCGCGCAGCGCCAACGTGCCGATGCCGCGCGCCGCGAGCCAGCACTCCAGCGGGCTGGCCATCAGTCCCCAGGTGGCGATCACGTGCCGCATGCGCTGCCAGTGTCGCGAAGGTCCGCAAACCACGCCCAGCAGCACGTCGCTATGGCCGTTCATGATCTTGGTGACGCTCTCATACACCAGGTCGGCGCCATGTTCGAGCGGTCGGCAGAGGGCGGGACTGGCAAAGGTGTTGTCGACCACCAGCAGCGCGCCGCGCTGGTGCGCGAGATGGGCCAGCGCGGCGATGTCGGCCACGGCCAATGTGGGGTTGGCAATGGTTTCGATGAGCAACAGCCGCGTATTGTCGCGCAGCGCCGCGGCGACGGCCTGGGCGTCGAGCGCGTCGACCACCGAACATTCGACCCCCAGCCGAGCCGTTTCGTCGCGCGCCAGCGTGAGGCTGCGGCCGTAAAGCTGATCGCTGACCACCAGGTGATCTCCAGCCTTCAAGTGCGCGAGCACAATGGCGGCCAGCGCCGACATGCCAGATCCGCAGGCGGCGGCCTCTTCGGCGCCGTGCAGCGCGCGGCACTGCGCGGCCAGCGCGTCGGCGTTGGGGTGGCTGTCGCGACGATAGACATAGCCCGCCTCGGCGCCCGACAGCAGCGCGTCGGCGTGCTCGGGATCGCGGCAGCGATAGACGGTGGAAAGCTGAATCGGCTCGGCCAGCGGGGCCGAGTCGCCGGGCGGCAGGGGCCGCGGTCGTGGGCAGATGTCGTCGGGCTTCATGGCGACGATTGTAACCCGACTCGCCGCATGGCGCCGCGTTTGCGCGGCGTCGAGCTTATGCCGCGTCGGTGGCGGCGTGCGACTTGAGATCGAGTTCAACCACAAGCGGCAGATGATCCGAGGCGAGCCGCGCCACCGCGCTGCGGACCACGGCGGCCTGGCGCACGCGCAGCTTGCCGCGGTAGAAAGCCTTGTCGAGCGAACCCACCGGCAGATAGGCCGGAAACGAGCGAAACTGCGAGATCGGCGCCGTCGCCTGCTCAAAGCCGTGATGCCCCAGGCTGCCGCCGGGCAGGCAATTGCGCCAGTCGTTGAAGTCGCCAACGATGAGCGTCGGCAGGTCGGCCGCCTCGCGAAAGAGTCGGTGCTGCAACAAGTGATTGGCCTGCCACTCGCGTTCGTACTCGGCCAGACCGAGATGCCAGTTCACCAGGTGCAGCGGGCCGTGCGGGGTATCGACCACGGTGATCTGCGCGCCACGCGGCTTTTTGGCGCGCACGTGATTGCGCCATGTGAGCGACACCTGATGCGCCTGCCGCAGCGGAAAGCGCGACAGCACCAGATTGCCGTAGCCCCCCTCCTTGAGATGCACATTCAGTTGATAAAGCTGATGTTCGCGCTCGAGCAGTTCGGCCAACAGTTGCGGCTGATCGTCGTGCGCCGAGCGTGGCACGTTGCGATCGACCTCTTGCAGACAGACGATGTCTGGCGCTTCGGCCTGAATCACGCGGATGATGCGCTCCAGCCGATAGAGTCGATCGCGGCCGCCAATGCCTTTATGGATGTTGTAGCTCAGTACTCTAATCACGCCCGCTCCCGACAGTCCGTGCCGCACTGACAAACCCGGCGCCTGTTTGCCAGCGCGTGCTAATTCTGTTCCCGTTGGTTCACTTGCCCGCCGCCACTGGCTCGGCAACTTCTTGCGGCGCCGACTTGCCAATGGGGTGAGCCGCCAGGAAGCGTTTCAGGTTGCTGATGAATTCCGGCCGAGCCGGGGCGTTCATGTGATCGGCGCCTTCAATCTCCACCACCTCAAGCTGCGACATCACTTCTTCCATGGCGTCGACGCCATCTTTGAGCGGATCGATGCTGCCAATCAATGCCAAGGTTGGCACTTTGTTTTTGCGCAGCGCTTCCTCCGGCACCATGAGCCCTTGCATACCTCGTATTACGGCAGCCAGGGCTTTTGGGTCGTTCATCAACATCACCATCGAGTTGATCGTGCGCAATTCGTCTTCGGTCGGCTGGGGCTGTCCGGCGGGCGTGAGGTGCTTGATCAGGGGACCAATGCCTTTGCCCGCTTCCAACGAGTCGGCCAATTCGTTGAGGGTGTTCACCCGCTGGTCTCCTTCGCGCGTCCAACCAGCGCCGCCGAGCGTGGCGGTCGCCACTCGATCGGGATGGCTGGTCAGCAGTTTGGACGTGATGAAGCCCCCCATCGAATAGCCTACGACATGCGCCTTTTTGACGCCCAAATGATCGAGCAGTCGAATCTGATCTTCGGCCATTTCCAGGCCGTATTTTTCCGGTTCGTGCGGTTTGCCGCTTCTGCCATGTCCGCGATTGTCGATCGCGATCACCTGGTACTGCTTGGCCAACTCGGGCAGCACGCCCGGCCCGGTCCATTGCATGGCGATATTCATCGTGAACCCGTGAATCAACAGGACGGGCTCGCCTTCGCCCTGCACGGTGTAATGGATTTTCACGCCGTTGGAATCAAAAAACTGGCTGGGGCTCGCGGGTTTGGGCTTGGCCGGCGCTTCGTCTGCGGCGGCGATGGCGAGCGACCCAAGCAAGAAAGCGGCGACTGTCAAACAAGTTACGCGCGAGAGCATGGCGACGTTCCTATGCCAAGACGTTGTGAATAACCGGGATGTCGGCATTGTAATGCGATCGGAACGCGCTGGCGCGCCGGGCCGATTCGGAATCTCTTGGTAAGAAACAAATTAGACAACTCAATCCAATTATATTATCGTGTTTCATTCATCGCGTGGGCCGTCCACGCACCCCGCACGCCATTTTTTTGCAGCCAGTAAAAGGAGCCAGAATGAAACGCTCGTTGTCCATTGCAGCCGCGGCGCTGCTCGTCTCGGTGGCCGTGGCGGCCGAGAAGGCGCCCTCGCAACCCGACGAGGCCGCGGTCGACCGGGCCCGCAAGACGGTCCGCATGCTCGACGACGTCTACAAAAACGCGGTGGTCCTGATCACCGAAAAGTACGTGCACGACGAGGACGACTTTGCCGCGGGCAGCGCGGCGGTGGCCCTGTTCGAAGCAGTGTCGCAGAAGGGACACCACAAGGTGGAACTGCTCGACGCGACGGGCGAACCGTACGACGAAGAAAACACGGCTTCCGACGACTTCGAGAAGGAAGGCATCAAGCAACTGAATGATGGCAAGGATTACTTTGAGCGGGTGGAAATCACGGACGGCAAGCCCGTGCTCCGCGCCGTGACCGCCTTGCCGGTGGTGCTGCAGAAGTGCACCATGTGCCATGAGAACTACAAGAGCGTCAAAGAAGGGCATCCGATTGGCGCGCTGGGGTACTCGATCCCGATTGAGTAACCGGTTTGGACGTTGAATCGACGGTCGCGCTCGAATGCGGGCGCGGCCGTCGATTTTTTTGCGCTGTCAAAACTCTTCGATGCGCAATTGGTGGTCGCGCAGATAGGCTTCGGCCTCGGCGCGGTTGAACACCGCCTCGGTGGCGCCGACCGCGCGCACGCAACTGGCGCCGAGCGCCGCGCCCCACTCCAGGCAGCGGCGCGGCGATTCATCTCGCAATAGCCCGGCGATGTAACCGGCGTCAAAGGCGTCTCCCGCGCCGGTGCCGCCGACAAACGGCATCTCAAACGCCCCCGCGCGCAAGCGCAGCCCCTCGCCCAGCAAGACCGTGCCGTCGCCGCCGCAGGTGATCACCGCCACGCGGGCCCCCGCCGCGCGAAATCGCTCGGCCTGCCGCACCGGGTCTTGTTCGCCGGTGATGATCCGCGCCTCATCGCTGTTGGGCAAAAAAACGTCGGTCTCGCGCAGCACCGGCTCAAGCTGCGCCCAATGGTCACCGGGGCCGGGCAGCACCACGTCGAGCACGGTCGTCACCCCCGCGGCGCGCGCGCGGGCAAATAGCGCCGCCAGGCCCTTGGCCTCCAGCGCCGGCATCAGCAGGTAGCCGCCGAGGTAAAAGACCTTGGCTTGCCGCACCAACTCAAAATCGATGTCTTCCACCCGCAGCGCCGCGTTGGCGCCTTGGCAATGGATAAAGCGGCGATCTTGACCAGCGACATTGATGATGAGCGTGCCGCTGGTGGGACGCTCGGCAATGTGTCGCAGCCCCACGGCGCCCACCCCTGCTGACTCCAGTGTCTCGGCGATGTAGCGGCCAAAGGCGTCTTGGCCGACGCAGCCCACCACCTCCACACGCGCGCCAAGCCGCGCCAGGTCGATGCTCGCGTTCGCCGCACAGCCACCGATGGCCAACGGCAGATCTTCGGCCAACACCAATTCGCCCGGCTGAGGTAAGTGCGAAATCGGGGTGCATAAGTGATCGGCGACCAACACGCCGGCGCTGACGCAATCAATCATAGAACGTGAATGCTCCCAAGATGAATCGACCTGGCGCCAGCGAACCAGCTATTGACCGCCGCGCGGGTCGTCGCTATTCTTCCCGCCCGCCGCATGGGGCGGCGAGGCCGAACCAGACGCTGGCGCTTCAGCAGTTTCTAGCACCACCGACGCGCGCCTGCCAGCGGTCCATTGTCGGCAGTCGGCGCGAGTAGCGCTCTGTGGGTGACAGGTCGCCCCGCAACCAAGATGGTTGCGTAGTCCACAACCGCGAGGCGGATCATGAAGATCCTCCATCGATTGGCCCTGGCGCTAGGCGTTGCCGGCAATGTCGCGGCGCCGCTCTTCGCTCAGGATGACCGCGAAACGGTCCGTGTGGCCCGGCTGGTGCGCGATCTGGGCGCCGAAAGCTACGTTGCCCGCGAAGCCGCGATGCGGTCCCTCGCTCAACTGGGGGGCGCCAGTCGCCAACAGTTGGAGCTGGCCGCCCAGAGCGCCGACTTGGAAGTGCGGCAGCGGGCAGGCGAACTTTTGCGGCGGCTCAAGACCGAAGAACTATGGCGCGGCGCCAGCGTCGCGCTGGGCGACCAACCTCGGCTCCTCTCGCAAGCGCTGCCAGAGATCGCCCGCCAAACCACCAATCACGTCTCGACGGGCACGCGGTTCGAGTTGTTCAACGACGCGCCGGCGACACTGGGCGTGGAGTCTGGCGGCTACTGGCAGTCGCTCGACGAGTTGTGCCGGCTGACCGGCAACTCGCTTCGTCCTCATTACGACGCACGGCAGCCGGGCGTGGTGCTGGTGACCGGCAAGGCGGGGCAAAACCCGTTGGCCTACAGCGGTCCGTTTCGCCTGGAACTGGTCAGCGCGCGGCGCGTGCTCGACGACGAGTTGACCTATCGCGATTTGTCGCTCAAGCGAGCGCACAGCTTCAAGCTCGTCTTTCATGTGCTGTGGGAAGATCGCCTGCAGCTCACCGCCTACCGCGCGGCGCCGCAAGTGCTGGCAGCGCGCCCCGATGCCGGCGAACCACTATTGCCGGTGGAAACGCCGCGCGATTGGCAGATTATCGGCACGGGCGCCAAGCAAGTCACGCTGGAAGTGAAACTACAGCCCCCCGGCGATCCAGCGCGAACCCTGGAAACCTTATTGCTCGAATGGGAACTGATGGCCGCCGGCGATCCGGCGCAACTGCTGATCGACGACCTTAGCGTTGGCGCCGCGGCGCGGGCAGACGGCATGGAAGTCGCGGTCGAAGAGTGTCAGCCCAAGAGCGACACACTGGTCGATCTATGCCTGGCGGTCAGCTACGACGAGTTATTGCCGGAGCCGCCAGAAGCCGTGTTTCATGAGAACCGTTACGAACTGCTCGATGCCGCCGGGCGCCCGCTGGAACTAGTCGACGAGGCGTATGAACTGGCGGCCGAAGCGATTGGCGCGCGGCTCACGTTTCGGCGCGTGGCGGAAGGCTCCGCCGGCCAACCGGCGCGACTGCGCGTGACCTATCCCCGCTTGCGCTCGCAGCGCGCATTGACGGCGCAGTTCAACAATATTCCGCTGCCGACCGAGGCGTTTCGCCGCGCCGATTGAAATGCTAGCCGCCCGCCAGCGTCATGCGCGGATCAACTGCTCGTCGATCACGCGCAAGATGGCGGTGGCCACCGCCTCCTTGGCGCCAGAGATCGCTGCGAGCACGTCGCCATGGCGGTCGATGATCTCCACCTGATTGTCCAGGGCGTTCATCGCGTCGGGCCCGTTGAGCACGATGAGGTCGCAACTCTTGCGTTCCAACTTGGCCAAGGCCCGCAAGCGTTGGTCCTCGGTCTCCAGCGCGAACCCCACCACCCATTGCCGCGGCTGTTTGCTGGTCGCCATCGTGGCGACCACGTCGGGCGTTTCGATCAGTTCCAGTCGCAGCGGCTCTCCCGTCTTGCTGATCTTGTTCTCCGCGACCTTGTGGGGGCGGTAGTCGCACGGAGCGGCGGCGCCGATCAGGCCGTCGCAGAGCGGAAAGACGCGGCGGCATGTTTCGAGCAACTCTTCGGTCGAGATGATACGAATCGCCTCGGCGCCGGCGGGATAGCTCACTTCCACCGGCCCGGTGACGATCGTCACCTGATGCCCCAGCGCCAAGGCCGCCTCGGCCAGCGCTTTGCCCATGCGTCCGCTGGAGGCGTTGGTCAGGTAGCGGACCGGATCGAGATATTGCCGCGTGGGACCGGAAGTGATGAGGATGTGCGCCACGAGTGACCTGTGCGGATCGCGCCGACCTTATATCACGCGGCTCAACTGCTTTTCGATGGCGGCCAAGATGGCCTCGGGCGCCGCCATGCGCCCCACGCCGCGCTGCCGGCAACTGAGCCAGCCTTCTTCGGGATCGACCAGCACAAAGCCGTCGTCGCGAAGCTGCCGCACGTTGCGCTGCACGGCGGGTTTGTTCCACATGGCCGTGTTCATGGCCGGCGCGATCAAGATGTGCCCCGTGAACGCCAGCACGGTGGTCGAGAGCAGATCGTCGGCCATGCCCGCCACGGTCTTGGCCAGAAAGTTCGCGGTGGCCGGCGCCACGCACAGCAGTTCGCCGCGGGCGGCCAGGTCGATGTGAGGGCCCAACGGATGCGCCGCTTCGTCAAAGCGCTGGGTGAGCACGGGGCGGCCGGTGAGCGCGGCGAACGTGGCGGCGCCCACGAAGCTCTCGGCCGACTCGGTGAGGATGACGCTCACGCCGGCGCCGGCCTGCGCCAACTGGCTGACCAGGGCGGCCGTCTTATAGGCCGCGATGCCACCCGTCACGCCAACCACGATCTCTCGTCCTGCGAGCGACATGGATCATCCTGCCGGCAGCGCGCTTGGCCAGCGGCCGCGCGCCGCCCAAGCGGGCCAATGTTATAGGTTGCTGAGATCGAGCTCGGGAGGTCCGCCGATCGGCCCGTCTTCCTCGCCGCGCACGCGCACATTGGAGCTTTGATCGAGGAAGATCTTGTCCTGGATGATTTCCTGGATCACGATCTGCATCTTGTCGCTGGTGTTGGCCTCGACCAGCGGCCGCGCGCCGGCGTTCAAAGCGACCAGGCGCTTTTGAATGAGGGTCGACAGCTTGAAGCGTCCACCCACTTTGTTGACGATGCTTTCTTCTTTGAGATCTTCGAGCATGTTACGGTCAGTCTCCGGTCTTGGTCAGGATGTCGCAGATTTCCTGCAAGCAGCGTTCGAGCCGATCATTGACGACGCGATAGCGGTAGCGGTCGACGTAGGCCATTTCGCGGCGGGCGCCCTCAAGGCGGCTCTGGATGGCGGCCTCGGATTCGGTGCCCCGCGCGCGGAGCCGGCGTTCCAACTCTTGCAGCGATCCAGGTTCGACGAAGATGGTCAGCGCGTCGGGAAATTCGTTCAGCAGCGCCAGCGTGCCCTGCACGTCAATCTCTAAGACTACCCATTTTCCCGCGGCCAGGCTAGGGCACACCTCGCTGCGCAGGGTGCCGTACCAGTGCCCCCCCTGATAGACCTCGAAACATTCCAAAAACTCGCCGGCCAGCCGCCGCCGCTGGAACTCCGCGTTGCCGAGAAAATGATAGTCGACGCCATCCACCTCGCCGGGCCGCGGCAGGCGGGTCGTGGCCGATACGCTGGCCAACAGCGGCCGCGGACACTCCTCGAACAGCCGCTTGAGCAGCGTGCTTTTGCCCGACCCCGAAGGCCCGGAAATGATAATCAAGCGCCCCGGGGCGGTGTGGGTCATGGTCGACTGCTGGCGTGATGGCGCGCCGAGCGCGGGACGGGTCATTCGATGTTTTGGATCATTTCACGAATTCGTTCGATCGCCGCTTTCATTTCGATCACGTGCTTGGCGATCTCCAGATCGTTGGCCTTGGAGCCGATGGTGTTCGTTTCGCGAAACATTTCCTGCGTCAAAAACTCCAGCTTGCGGCCCGAGCTCTCGGTGGAGCTGAGCATGCCATCCACCTGCTCCAGGTGGCTGGCCAAGCGCACGGTTTCTTCCGAAATGTCGCTCCGCTCGGCGAACAGGCTCAGTTCCTTGATCAGGTCGGCCGGATCAAGCGAGATCTGATATTCGTCGAGCACGCGCTTCAATCGATCTTCGAGTCGAGCGCGATAGGCGTCGACCACCAGTGGCGCCCGCTCCGTCACGGCCGCCAACTCGCTGGCGATCTGGCCGCAATTGGCCCGCAGGTCGTCGGCCATCGCGCGCCCTTCCTGGGCCCGCATCGCGGCCAAGCGCTCCAGCGCCTTGTTGATCGTGCGACGAATAAGGGGCCAGTCCTCGCGCACGTCGTCGCGACTGGGGCGTCCCTCGTCGACCACGCCCGGCAAGATCAACAGCCGCTCAAGCGTCACCGCCTCTTTTAAATGCCAACGGGCGTGCAGTCCCTCCAACTGTTCGCGATAGCTGGCCAGCGCGTCGGCGTTGATGCGGTAGGTGTCGGCCGATTTGGGTTTGTCGATCCGCAAATTCACCTGCACCGTGCCGCGCTTCACCTGCTGCCGCACCAGATCTTCAATCTCTGACTCGAAGACAGTGTACGGCTCGCTGGCGCGCACCGTCAGCTTGAAATAGCGACTATTGATCGTGCGCACTTCCACCGCGATCGCCAGACCATTCTGCTGGTGATGAGCCTCCCCGAAACCGGTCATGCTCAACAGCACGGCAATTCGCTCCTGACGATCCGCGGGGCGGTCTCTAGTCCGCGGCGCTAGCCGCTGTCGACAACGCGCGATTAAGGGGTGGGTGTCTCGGCCGCCGGGGGAGTCGCCGCCGCGGGTTCGCTGGCCGGCGCTTCAGTAGCCGACGGCGTGGCAGCGGCGCCTTCGCCTGCCGGGGGCGTGGTCGCTGGCGGAGGCGTAGTGGCGGGTGGAGTTGTCGCCGGCGCGCTGCTGGGAGCGCTGGCCGGCGCGCCGCCGCCAATCGGTGGCGCCGGATTGGTTTGCCCCAAGCCGCTCACGATGTCGCCTGAGCTACTGAGGTACTTGATCGTCACCACGCAGAGCAAAATCCACACGGTGGCCACCACAATGGTGATCCGCGTGAACAGATCGCCCGCTTTGGCGCCGAACGCGCTTTGGCCGCCCATGCCGCCGAACGCGCCTGCCAGCCCGCCCCCTCGACCGCGCTGGATGAGCACCAGCAAGATCAAGAACAGGGCCACCAGCAAGAGCAGTGTCATCAACACGTATTCCATATTCACTCCAGTGCGGCCACGAGGGCCAGCCACGATCGGTTCGCGGAGGTTGCCGGTCAGCCCGCGGCGGCGGCAATGCCCAAAAAATCGACGGCCTTGAGGCTGGCGCCTCCCACCAGGGCGCCGTCGATATTGGGCTGGGCCATCAACTGCCCGGCGTTGTCTGGCTTGACGCTGCCGCCGTACAAAATTCGCACGGCGCCGGCAGTCGCGGCATTGTATCGCTCCGCCAAAAGCTTGCGAAGGTCTCTATGCACCTCTTCGGCCTGCTCAGGCGTGGCCACCTTGCCGGTGCCGATCGCCCAAACCGGCTCGTAGGCGATGATCACCCGCTCCATTTGCGCCGGCGACAGCCCCGCCAGCGACCCGGCGACCTGCGATTGAATCACCGCGCCGGTGCGGCCCGCCTCGCGCTCGGCCAATAGCTCGCCCACGCACACGATCGGCGTCAGCGATTTTCCGCCCACCGCGGCGGCCAGGGCGGCCAAGGTCTTTTGGTTGATCGCCTGGTCGGTCTCGCCGAGCACATGCCGGCGCTCCGAATGTCCCAAGATGACGTACTGGCAGCCCAGATCGAGCAGCATCGCGGCGCTGATCTCGCCAGTGAAGGCGCCTTGCGGCTCGTGATACATATCTTGTGCGCCAAGCCCCACGCGTGTACCGGCCAGCGCGCCGGCAACGGCATCGAGATAGACAAATGGCGGGCAAATGGCCAAATCGACTGAAGCATTGCCGCCAGCCCCTTTGGCCACTTCGCGCGCCAGCGACACGGCCGATTCGCGAGCCAGGTGCATCTTCCAGTTTCCGGCGATGAGCTTGCGTCGCATCAGCGGGCCCCCGCCGTCGCTGGCTCCATCTCGGCGAAGCGCTTGCCGAGCACCCCCGCTAAGGCCCTCATCTGTTTGGCAATCTCGGCATATTGCTCAGGCAGCAACGCCTGCTGCCCATCGGAGAGCGCCTCCTCAGGGCAATTGTGAACCTCGATATGCACACCGTCGGCGCCGGCGGCCAACCCAGCCAAGGCACAGGCGGGGATGAGATCGGGGCGGCCCGTGGCATGGCTCGGATCAACAATGATCGGCAGGTGCGACAACGTCTTGATGAGCGGCACGCAGGCCACGTCGAACAGGTTGCGCGTGTCGGTATCGAAGCTCTTCACGCCGCGCTCGCACAGCACCACTTCGGCGGTCCCTTCCGACATGACATATTCCGCGCTCATGAGCAGGTCTTTGGCCGTGGCGCTCATCCCGCGCTTGAGCAGCACCGGCTTGTGCGCCTTGCCCACCTCGGTCAGCAGCGAAAAGTTCTGCATGTTGCGGGCGCCGATCTGAATCATGTCGGCGTATTGCGCCACGACTTCCACGCGCCGCGGATCCATCACCTCGGTGACCACCGGCATGCCGTGCTTGTCTCCCACCTCGCGCAAGATCTTGAGCCCTTCCTCGCCCAGTCCTTGAAACGCGTAGGGGCTAGTGCGGGGCTTGAAGGCGCCGCCGCGCAAGATGTTGGCGCCCGCCGCCTTGATGGCCCCGGCAATCTGGTCGAGCCGATCGTAGTTCTCGATCGCGCAGGGACCGGAGATCATCGCCAGGTAGCCGCCGCCAATCTTCACCCCCGCCACGTCGACAATGCTCGGCTCGCCGTGCGCCTCGATGCTGGCGAGTTTGAAGGGGGGCATGACGGGCATGACTTGCGCCACGCCAGGGATGGCCGACAGGGGCGCCGTTTGCAACTTGGCCTCGTCGCCAATCACCCCAATGATGGTGCGATATGTGCCGCGACTGAGGTGCGCCTTGAGGCCAAGCGACTCGATGCGCTCGACGACATGTTGAATGGCGGCCTCGTCGACGCCGGGTTTGAGGACGATGATCACGGGACTACCTAGGGCTATGGGGCAGGGCCAGGACGGCTAGAAACCCAGTATTCTAGCCAGAAATGGCCCCAATCAGCTAGGGCCCCGATCGCCGCGGGCTCAATCGACCGGCGCGCTGCGGGGGTACGATCCCAGCACCTCGAACCGCAGCGTCTTGCGAGCCAGCATGCCAATCGCCCGTTGCACGCGGGCGTCGTTCTCGTGCCCCACCAGTTCGACAAAGAACATGTAACCCCCTTCGGGCCGCGCGATCGGAAACGACTCGATCCAGGTCATGTTCAGCCGATTGCGCTTGAACACCGCCATGGCGTCGGCCAATGCCCCCGGCCGATGCTCGATCTCGAACATCACCGCCGACATGTCGTGCCCGGTTCGGGCGGCTGATTTCTCCCCAATCACCGCAAAGCGCGTGAGATTGCCCGACTGGTCCTCGATATTGCGGGCGACCACTTCCAGGCTGTAGTGCGCCGCCGCCGCCGCGCTGGCGATGGCCGCCGCGCCTTGCTTGTCGCGCGCCAATTGCGCCGCGGTGGCCGTGCTCATCACCTCCACGGGACGCACCTGCGGCAGATGCTTGGCGATCCAATTGCGGCATTGCGACAGCGCCTGCGGACGACTGTATACCTCGATGATTTCCGAACGCTGGCAGCGAGCCAGCAGATTGTGGTGGATCCGCAGTTGCACCTCGCCGCAGATGCGCACCGGCAAGCGCGTGAACATATCGAGCGTGTCGGCCACACGGCCATCGGTCGAGTTCTCCAGCGGCACCAGGCCGAAATCGGCATGGCCGCGGTTCACTTCCTCGAACACGGCCGGAATGGTGGCCACCGGGTTGAACTCGACGCACTCGCCAAACCGCTCGAGCGCGGCCAGATGGCTGTAGGTGTACTCCGGTCCCAGGTAGGCTACCCGCAACCGCTTTTCCAAAGAGCGCGATCCGCTGATCAGTTCGCGAAACACCGCCCGGATGCACTCCGGCGATAGGGGCCCGCGACTATTCTCCATGGCGCGGTTGATGACTTCTTCTTCGCGAGCGGGGTCGTAACACGGCCTGCCGTTGGCTTCCTTGAGCTTGCCGATTTCGACGGCCAGCCGCGCGCGCTCGTTCGCCAGTCGGGTGATTTCTTTATCGAGCTTGTCGATCTGATTGCGCAATTGCGCCAGATTCGGCGCGCGAGCGGCGCCGCGAGGGGCTTTGGAAGGACGGCTTTCTTTGGCCATCGGCGAACTATCTGGCTATGGTCGCGCGGATGAACCTCCGCCAAGCGGCTAAACACTGGCCCCACTTCTACTTGTGTCGCGTGGTAGTGTCAAGCAACTCGACCCACCACCCAAAAACCGCCGCAATTGCGGCTATTTCATGCCGTACAGCGGCCCCAGTTTACGCTCCAGATGCCGTAACAGCGGTTCGTGCGACAAGGGCCTGCCGGTGACCTCCTGCACTAGTTCCGCCGCGCGCACCCGCCGGCCGTGGCGATGAATCTTCTGGCGCAGCCAGCCCAGCAGCGGTTGAAACTCTCCACGCCGAAACTGCTCGTTCAAGGGACCAACCTCCGACTCGGCCTGTTCAAAGAACTGGGCGGCGTACAGGTTGCCCAGCGCGTAGGTCGGAAAGTAGCCGATCGCGCCGCCGCTCCAATGTATGTCTTGTAGCACGCCAACCGCGTCGCTGGGCGGCGTGAGGCCGAGATAGTCGCGATACCTTTCGTTCCAGGCGGCTGGCAGATCGGCCACGCGCAGGTCATCGGCCAGCAGGGCCTGCTCCAATTCAAAGCGGACAAAGATATGCAAGTTATAGGTCACTTCATCCGCCTCCACGCGAATGAGCGACGGCCGCACGTCGTTGATGGCGAAGTAGAAGTCGTCCAGCGAAGTCGACGCCAGCGTCTGCGGAAAAGCGCTGCGCGCAGCGGGAAACAAATGCTCCCAAAACGCCCGACTGCGGCCCACCAGGTTTTCCCATAGCCGCGACTGCGACTCGTGAATGCCTAATGACATCGCTTCGCCCAGCGGCAGGCCAAACTCGTCGGGTGGCAGTCCTTGTTCGTACAGTCCGTGCCCCGCTTCGTGCAAGGTGCCAAAAAAGGCGTCGCAAAATTCACGCTCGCTGTAGCGCGTGGTCAGGCGAATGTCGTGCGGTCCCAGACTGGCGCAAAACGGGTGCGCCGTGGTGTCCAGCCGGCCGCGCGCGAAGTCAAAGCCCACGCGCGCCGCGGCCGCGCGGGCAAACTCGCGCTGCGCGTCCACCGGGTACTGGCGCTCGAGCAGCGACACATCAGGCCGGCGTCCGCTGCCGGCGATCGCCCGGGCCAGCGGTGTCAGCGCGTCGCGCAGCGCGGCAAGCACCGCGCGCACCTCCGCGGTCGAGGCGCCGGGCTCAAACTCGTCGAGCAAGGGGTCGTAGATCGAATCGCGATAGCCCAGCGCCGCGGCCTCGGCCCGTTTGAGGTCGAACAACTTTTCCAGCACCGGACGCAGGTGAGCAAAGTCGTCGTCGCGCCGCGCCTCGCTCCATACCTGTTGCCCTAAGATCGAGGTGCGCGCCAGTTCTTCGACCAGCGACTGGGGCAGTCGCGTCTTCTTGTCGTACTGCCGCTTGAGTTCGGCGACCGTGGCGCCGATGGCGGTCGTGCGGTCGCCATGCAGTTGATCGGCCAGTCGCGTCAGGTTGTCGCCAAAGCGCTCGTCCACCCAGCGCGCATGCGCCATGCCCGCCAACTGCGCAATCTGTTCGGCCCGATACTCGCCGGCGGCGCCGGGCATGTAGGTGCGCTCGTCCCATTCCAGCACGCTGGCGGTCGACGCCAACAGCGCGGTCTGACGCGCATGCTCGCGCACTTCGGCAAACAATCGATCGGCGTCGGACATTCGGCTCTCCGTGGCGGCAATTCAACCTGGCTGTCGCGAGCCTAACGATGCGGTCTGGTCTACGCAAGCAACGGCGCTGTCGGCTTGAGCCACGAACGGGCCTTTAGCGAACGCCCATGTTCGATTCGATTTGCCGCGCTCGGCTCGAAAGGCCCCACGGGTCGGACTTGACCGGATCAGCGGGGCGCAGATTTTGGGTCCAGGCCGGATCGTTGAAGCGATCTTCGCGCAGCGCCTCGGCGCTGCAACCAGCGATGGCGGTCAGCATCGTCAACGCGATGGCGGCCAGCGGCAGCGCAATGCTTCGGCGACGGCAATCACAGATCATGTTGCGCGCAATCAAAGTGCCGCCCCGCGAGGTTGAGCGCCAAATGGTCCCAAATGGCGCCTGCGCGGTCCATATCAATTGATCTTTCCCGCGGCAGCGGTCAGATTGGGCGCAACGGTGACGCTAGCGGGAGCATGACAAGCCGCCTTTGGCAGCTAGCAACCAACCTCTGACCGACCAAGGAAACCGCATGCTCGACGTGCTGGTGATTGCCCCCCACCCCGACGACGCCGAACTCGGGGCCGCCGGGACCATTTTGCAACTCAAGCAAGACGGCTTGCGCGTGGGCGTGCTCGACCTGACCAGTGGCGAGCCCACCCCCCACGGCTCGCTGGAAACCCGCGCTCGCGAAACGGCGGCGGCCACCAAGATCCTGGGCCTCGACTGGCGCGAGAATCTGGACCTGGCCAACCGCAGCCTTGAGGCCGATCTCGAATCGCGCCGCAAGCTGGCGGGCGTCATTCGCCGCACGCGGCCGCGCTGGCTGCTGGCGCCGTACTGGGTCGACGCCCATCCCGATCATGTCGCCGCCACCACGCTGATCGAGGCGGCCCGTTTCTGGGCCAAGCTCAGCAAGAGCGATCTGCCCGGCGAGCCACATCATCCCGAGCGCATCATCTATTACTATTGCGTGCATCTGCGCATCGTGCCCGAGCCGGCGATCGTGATCGACATCAGCCGTCACTGGGAAAAGAAGCGGGCGGCGATCGAGTGCTATCACAGCCAGTTCATCGCGGGGCGCGAGGACGCGCGTCCCAACTTCATCGAGCGGCTGCGCGATCAGGCCGCGTTTTGGGGCTGGTCGATCGGCAAGGAGTATGGCGAGCCGTTGGCCAGCCGCGAACCGTTGGGCATCGCCAGCCTGCGCGACCTGGTGTGATGCGCGGTGTGATTCTTTGCGAGCCAATGCAGGCTTAAGCGACGCGAACCTCTGGCAGCGGTTGCGGTGTCCGCACCGGCGTATGGGGCTGATAACCGGGCGGGTGAGCGCCATCGACGCGGCGATACGGCCTGAGCAAGTGCCGATCGGCGTCGTTCAATTCGGCGTCGTCGTCCACTTCGCTGCGATGCCGCGTCATCCAGCGCAGTAGCGCCGGCAACATGATGATCGACGTGAACAAGCAACAAGTGACGCCGATCGACAGCACCCGCCCCAGGCTCTGCAAGCCCTTGTGGCTGGCGATCATTAACGCGCCATAACCAACGATGGTGGTGAGCGAATCGACGAGCACCGCCACGGCGGTCGAGGGACTCATGCGATAGGGCCCGCGCTGTTCGCGGTAGTCATGCACGATATGCACGCCGTAGTCGACGCCAATGCCAAGAATCAGCGGCAGCGCGATCAGATTGGCGGGATTCAGCGGAATATCGAGCCAGCCCAACAGACCGAACATCTGGAATAGCCCCACCAAGAGCGGCGTCGCCGCCAGACAGGCGTATTTGAGACTGCGGAAGTCGAACGCCAGCAGCGTCACAATAATCACGCCAGCGTACAGCGCGGCCATCTGGTAGCTCTGCTTCATTTCGAGCGAAGCCTCGTACGCTTGCAGCGGATTGCCCGTCACGCGCGGATCCACCTTGCGCACGTCGTGTACAAAACGGCCGAGGGCTTCCATGTCCCAGATATTGCCGCGGCCATAGATCTTGAGCAGGTAGCGGCCATGTTGCCCAACAAAGCGATGCACCAAGCTCGGCGGCAGGTCGTCGAGCTTTGGCGGCTCGGGGTTGGCCATTGAGCGCAAGGCGTACAGGCGGGTCAGCAGATCGCCCGCCATGTGCTGCTGAAATTGGTACACCGCGCGGTAGCAATCGGCCACCGGCATGCGGCGCAGAATGTCGCGTATCTGCTCGATGTTGCGCGCGGTGACGGCGCTGCGGCCCGCGCGGACCAGTTGATCTTGAATGCCGCCAAAGATCCGCCCCAACTCATCGGGCCGATCGACCATGATGACGGGCGGCCGCTCCGGCAGGTTGCTCAGCTTCTCGCCGATTTCGGCGATGATGGGTTTCTTTTCCGCGTGATCGGCCGGCAACATCGACACGATCTCTTCTGTGCGCTCCACCGATGGCATCTTCAAAAACTGCGCCTTGCGCGCCAGCAGCTCTTCGCGGCTGTCGGCCATCGACAACGCGTACCACACGCTTTGATTCGTCTCGGCCAGCAGCTTGCGCTCCAGCTCCACGCTTTCCAGCCCCTCGGGCTGCATGTTGAGCAGGTTGCTGTCGTACCATAGCCGTGTCATGCCCGCGCTGACGAAGACCGTGGCCAGGCTCGTCACCAGGCACAAGGCCCGCGGCGCGCGCATTAAAGGTTCGATCCAACTATGCACCGGCAGCGGCTGCGGCATCGACCGGCCCCACGACGTGCGATCGATCAGTTGCACGGTGGCGGGCAAAACGACCAACTGGGCCACCGCGCACAGCAAGATGCCGCCGCCGGCGATGATGCCTAACTCGGCGACTCCGGTGAAGCTGGTGCTGCCCGCCGCAAAGAACGAAATGGCCGTGGCCACCGCGCCGGTGAGAATCGCCGGGCTGATGGTGCGGCTGGTCGCCACCAGCGCGTCGCCCGCGTTGCGCATGTGCTCGCGTAGCTGCATATAGCGCGCGATGTAGTGAATGCCATAGTCGATGCCGATGCCGATCAGCGTCACCGTGAACGAAACGCTCAAGATGTTCAAATGGCCGACGACCAGAGTCACATAGCCAAACGACCAGGCCATGCCGATCAACAGCACCAGATTGGCAAGCAGCGCGTGCCGCAGTCCGCCAAAGCCGGCGATGAACAACAAACCCACGCCGATGAACGACAGCACGCTGGCCCAAAACATTGAGCTTTGGCTGGAGCGCATCTCGTCGTCTTCCATGATCGGCAAGCCGGTCAGGCCGATCTTCACCTCCGGATGCCGCGCCTGACTGCGGGCGATTAACTGGCGCAGCGTGTCAGTGGCCTCGCTCGCGCCCGTGAAGCTGTCTTGATTGCGCGCCATCCGCAACAACACAAAGCCCAGCCGACCTTCGTTGGTCAACAGATACTCAGTGTTCAGCTCGCTCAGCGTGGCGAACGACGCTGGCATCTGCGGCCACGGCGATTGATAGCGCGAGCGTTGACTCAAGACCCCCAACAGACTGGTCGAGAGCCGTTCGAGCTGCACTTCGCTTTGGGTGGGCCGATCGGCGCTGGCGCGTGGCTCGGCCTGCAATTGCGCCGCCAGCCCGCGCGTCATAAAGCCGAGATTCAGGGGCGACCAGTTGGCGTCGTGCCCCCCTTCGACAATCGGTCCGAGCCCTGTGAGAAAGCCTTTGACGCCTTGCAGTTCTTCCGCCGAGAGATAGTGCAAACCTTTGGAGCGGATCGACGACAGATTGACCTCGTGCAGCACCGCGTTGAACAGTTGATCTTCGCGCGCCAGCGCCTGCGACACCTCTTCCAGCACTGGGATCACATCGTCGCGGCTGCCCCCTTCGACCACCACCACGGCGTCGTCGTCTTCGCCAAACTCCTGGATGTACTCAATCCACAGCCGATTGTAGTCGCTGTTGGGATTGAGCAGATCGAGCCGGCTGGTCTTGTAGCTCAGCGCCTCGGCCGTGTACGCCAGCGCGCCAATGGCCAGCAAAATGGCCAGCGCCGTCGTCGTCACCGGGTATTGGATGACGATCCGTGTGATCAGCGCAAAGGGGCGCGAGAGATAAGAGTCCTCGGATTGCGACATCCGTTCCGCGCTCTTGCGAGGTGTGGGTCAGCCAGTTGCGGGATGCGTCTGCGTGCGGCCTTCCTTGACCACTTGCAGAACGGCGGCGGATTCTAGTAGCCATGCGCCGACCGCACAATACGAATCGTTGCCGCATCCCAGCCGCCTAAACGATTGCGGCCATTGCAGTTGCCGCTGACTGACTGGCGACGCCGGCCTTGCGATTTCGACAACTTGGGGCCTATTCGCCCAGCACTTTGACCAGCACCCGCTTCGCGCGGCGGCCATCGAACTCGCCGTAAAAAATTTGCTCCCACGGTCCCAGGTCGAGCCGACCGGCGGTGATGGCCACCACCACCTCGCGCCCCATCACCTGCCGCTTCAGGTGGGCGTCGGCGTTGTCCTCGCCAGTGCGATTGTGCTGGTAGCGCGTGGGGGAGGCGTCGAACGGCGCCAGTTGTTCGAGCCACTTCTGGTAGTCGGCATGCAGGCCGGGTTCGTCGTCGTTGATGAACACGCTAGCGGTGATGTGCATCGCGTTCACCAGCGCCAGCCCCTCTCGCACTTGGCTGGCGCGCACCACCCGCTCGACCTCGGGCGTGATGTTCACAAACCCCATCCGCTCGGGCAAATGAAAAGTGAGATATTCGGTTTGGGATTTCATGGGATGCGGCGAACCGGTAAGGGGCATGCCCGGAACTTCGGCTGCTTTGCCGAGGAGCCGAGTGGCGTGATGTCCGTAGCCCCCGCTAAATCGAGGTCGGGATGCCTAGCTCGTATTCGACCCCTTCGATCGTGTCGGCGCCGATCTGCGTCAGTTCGGCGGCCGCGCCGGCCAGGATCGACATCTCCGCCAACTGATTGGTGCGCCGCGGATTGCCTTGCGCCAACTCAAAAACCTTTTCGATCGCCTCGCGCGTGAAGACGGGCCGCCGGCAACCGCTGCGCTCCAGCGCCGCCGTCAGATAGGCTTCGGTTTCTTCAAGCGTCCAGGGCGCCAGGTCGATGCGCAGATCGACCTGCTGCAAAAGTCGCCCCAGCCGTGGCAAGTTGCTCGCGTCCCCCGTGCCGATCAGCGTCAACCGCGCGTCGGGCGCCGAGTCGCTCGCCAGCAGCCGCGCCACCTGCTCATGCACGCTTGCACTGGCGCGATCCAAGTCGTCGATCACCAGCACCGTCGGCATCCGCTGATAGCGGTGCTCCACCAGTCGGTCGCTGATCCGGCGCCAGATCGTCGCGGGCAGTTCGCTGGCCGCGGGCGACAGCCCCAGCGCCACCGCCAACCGCCAAGGCGTCTCCGTCGCGTCGACGCCGCGCAGGTTCAGTCGACCGACCTGCGCCACCTGTCGCCGCAGTTCATCGCAAAACACCGCGGCCAGCAGCGACTTGCCGACCCCCGCCGGCCCCAGGATCAAGCCGAATCGCCAGTTTCCTTCGATCAAGAAGTGCAGCCGGGCCAGCGCCTCGTCGTAAACCGCGCTGCGCTGAAACCGCCGCGTATCGAGACGATTGCGAAATGGGTCGTCGCGAAGTCCCCAATGGGCTTGATACATTTTGTGAACCTCGCGCGCAGGCGGGCCGCCGGAGCTAGACTGTGCTACTTCGGTTTCATCGGAACACCCGCTACAGCGACTTCACTTTGCCCAGCATGGCCGACCGCTATTTCAGCCAGTTGCCGATCACTGCCAGCGAAGTGGTGCTAGCAGATAATGAGGCGCATCACTTGGCGCATGTGTTGCGCGCCAAGCCCGGGCTAGAAGTCACCCTGTTCGACGGCGGCGGCGCCGAGTTCGCCGCGCGGGTAAAAGAGGTCAAGCGCGACCGCGTGACGCTCGACGTGCTCGCCCGCCGCGACATCTCGCGCGAGTCGCCCTTGCGGCTGACGCTAGCTGTCGCCCTGCCCAAGGGAGATCGTCAGAAGTGGCTGGTCGAAAAGCTGGTCGAACTGGGCGCCGCACGGCTGATGCCGCTGGTCACGGCGCGCGCCGTCAGCCAACCGGTCGCCGCCGCGCTCGATCGGCTGCGCCGCGGCGTGATTGAAGCGTCGAAACAATGTGGCCGTAACCGGCTGATGGAAATCGCCGAGCCGCGCGATTGGCAGTCGCTGCTGGCGGAGAGCGACGCCGAGTCGCCACGCTGGTTCGCTCATCCGGGCGCGAGCGCCGCGCCGGTCGCTTTGCCAACGACCACTAGCGCGTTGATCTGCGCGGTCGGGCCCGAAGGGGGTTTCACCGAAGCAGAAGCCCGCGCCGCGCTGGCCGCCGGGTGGACGCCTGTTGAACTGGGGCCGCGCATCTTGCGAGTCGAAACGGCCGCAGCGGCGCTGGCCGCGAACCTCCTCGCGCCGCTGGCCGTCGGACCCAAGGAGGCGCCATGAACAACATCGCAGATTTTGCTCGCGATTTTCCCCGCGCGACGGCCGTCTATCAAGCGGAGGCCGCGGCCGGGCATCACACTGGCGCGCAAGTGTATGTTTCTCGCGGCGGGCAAACGCTGGCCGATCTCGGCCTGGGAGAAAGCCGCCCCGGCAGCGCCATGACGCGCGACTCGCTGCTGCTGTGGCTCTCGGCGGGCAAGCCGCTCACCGCCGTCGCCATTTTGCAACTCATGGAGCGCGGTCAGTTGCGATTGGACGATCGCGTCGAAACGTTCATCCCCGAGTTTGGCCAAAACGGCAAGGCGCCGATCACCATCGAGCATTTGTTGACGCACACCGGCGGCTTTCGCTGGGCGGCCATCGGACACGACGACACGCCGCAGGCCGTGGTGATTGCGCGCATCTGCGCCATGAAGTTGGAGAAAAATTGGATTATCGGCGAGACGGCGGGCTACCATCCCTACACCAGTTGGCACATCCTCGGCGAGATCGTGCGGCGGGTGGTCGGTCGTCCGCCGGGAGAGCATCTGCGCGACGCCGTGCTGCTGCCGCTGGGCATGCGCGATACCTGGGTTGGCCTGCCACGCGAGCAATATCAAGCCTACGGCGATCGCATCGCGCCGATGTTCAACACCGAAAAGGGGGATCGACCCGCGCACTTCTTTTCCACCGAAACGGGCGCTATGCAATGCGCGCCAGGGGGCAACACACAGGGGCCCATTCGCGAGCTAGGGCGGTTCTACGAGGCGCTGCTCGCCGGCGGTGACAACGTTCTGACGCCGCAAACCGTGAGGCTGATGACCTCGCGAGTGCGGCAAGGCAGGTTCGATCTCACGTTTCGGGCCGTCGTCGATTGGGGGCTCGGCATCATCTGCGACAGCAAACAATATGGCGTGGAAGACGTGCCGTATGGCTACGGCCGCCTCGCTTCGGATAGCGCCTTTGGCCACAGCGGCAGCCAGTCGTCGGCCGCCTTCGCCGATCCAGAGTTTCAGCTTGTGGTGGCGGTCGCCTTCAACGGCATGCCGGGCGAAGCGGCGCATCAAGCCCGCATCAAACGGTTTTTGGAAGCGCTGTACGAAGACCTGGGTCTGATTTGCTAGTTTACTTTTTAGGGAATATACTTTCCCTATATGATTAAAGTCTCGTCGACCGGCGCGCTGCTCTTTCCGCACGTTCGCCAGCGAGTGCTGGCGACGTTTCTGCTGCATCCCAAGCGCGAGTGGTATTTGAGCGAACTCGCCCGGCAACTTGGTTGCGCGCCCGCGCACCTGCACCGCGAACTAGCGCTTTTGGTCAAGGCGGGCATCTTGCGCCGACGAACCGAAGGGCGACAAGTTTATTTTGCGCCCGATCCTGCCTGTCCCTTCTTGCCCGAGCTTGCCGCGCTCATTCGCAAGACGATGGGAATTCCGGTGATTCTTGCGACGGCGCTTGAGCCGCTCCGCAACAGAATTGCTTGCGCTTTCATCTATGGTTCGGTCGCACGCCAGCAGGAACAATCTGGCAGCGACATCGACCTGATGGTGGTGGGGGACGTGACCACGATGGATTTGCTGCCAGCGCTCGCCAAGGCCGAGAAGGAAACAGGGCGACCAGTCAATCCCACGGTCTATCCTGTTGACGAACTTGCGGAAAAGAATCGCCAAGGCAATCATTTTGTGCGTGCCCTGTTGGCGGATCCCGCAAAGGTCTTTTTGATCGGCGCCGTGGATGACCTTAAAGAAGCTGCAAGCCGACGGCCGGCTAAAGCCCCACAAGACAAGCAAGCAAGAAATCGACGAACTACGGGGCGGAGTCGACGTTAAGCTGGCGGACGCTGGTTCAACCTCAATTTCTGACGATACCCGGTTCATCACCGCGTACGGCGCCGCATTGCTCTTGGCCAAAATGGCGCTGGCCTGCGCTGGTTATCGTCTCGATTCGCGCTCGGGGGGCCACCATGTCACCGCCTTCGAGGCGCTTCCTCACTGTGTCGGCGCGGCGGCGGCGCCATTGGCGAAGTACTTTGAGGTGTGCCGCCGAAAACGAAACGAAATCGATTACGACCGGGCCAATGTAGCCTCAAGAGCAGATACCGACGAGATCGTCCGCCAGACCGAAGCGCTGCAGGTGCTGGTCGAAGATTGGATCGCCAAGCAGCATCGCGCGTGGTCGAAGTAGCCGTGGCTTCGCCCCTCTTGATTTGTCGATGCTTGAGTGTTGCATCCACGCGCGGCTTCACGCCGTCGCCGCTTCCATGATGCGCTGTTCGGTCGCCTCGGCGCGGGCTAGTTCCGCGGTCACTCGCCCCTCGGCCAGCACCAGAATGCGATCGGCCAGCGTCAACAGTTCCGGCAGTTCGCTCGACGTGACGATGATGGCCAACCCCTCGCGCGAGAGCTGATCGATCAAGCGATAAATTTCGGCTTTGGCCCCCACATCGACGCCGCGGGTGGGATCGTCGAGCAACAGCACCTTGGGACGCGTCAACAGCCAGCGGCCGATGATCGCTTTTTGTTGATTGCCCCCGGAGAGGCTGGTGATGGCCGACTCCAGCGCCGCGGTTTTCACGCTGAGTCGTTCCACCGCTTCGCGCGCTGCGCGGCGTTCGGCCGTGCCCGAGACCATGCCCCCCTGGGCCAGCTCGCGGAGCGTGCACATGGTGATGTTGCGCCCCACATCGAGTTGCGCGAAGATGCCGAGTCGCTTGCGGTCTTCGGTCACCAGCGCCACGCCGGCGCGCCGCGCCGCGGCCGGATGAGCAAAGCGCGCCGGCCGTCCTTCGAGTTCGATGCGGCCGCTGGGCGGCTCGCTCGCCGCGCCAAACAAGCACTCCAGCAGTTCGGTGCGGCCAGCCCCCATCAGCCCGGCGATGCCCAATATCTCTCCGCGCCGCAGCTCAAAACTCACATCGCGCAAGCGCCACGCGCGGGCATGTCCGGGCCACGGCAACGACAATCCAACCGCGCGCAGCACCACCTCGCCCGGCGCTGGGCGTTGTCCCAGATCGGCCGTTTCGATTTCGCGGCCGACCATCAGATGGGCGAGCATCGTCGGGTTGGCCGCCGAGCGCTCGAGCGTTTGCACCAGCTTGCCATCGCGGAGCACGGTAATGCGATCGGCTAGTCGAAAGATTTCGGTCATCTTGTGCGAGATATACAGGATCGTCACGCCACGAGCGCGCAGTCGATCGATCACTCGATAGAGCCGCTCGACCTCGCTCTCGGTGAGCGCGCTGGTCGGTTCGTCCATGATGAGAATGTCGGTCGCCAGCGATAGCGCCTTGGCGATCTCCACCAGTTGCTGATCTCCCACGCGCAGCCGGCCCACCGGACAATCGACCGGCGCCTCGCATTCCAGTTCGGCGAGCAGCGCGGCGGCCTGGCGGCGCATGGCGGCTTCGTCCAGCAGACCCCAACGGGTGCGCAGTTCGCGGCCGAGAAAGATATTGGCGGCGGCCGAAAGTTCCTCGACCAGATTCAGCTCCTGGTGAATGATCGACACGCCCGCCGCTTCCGCCGCGCGGGTGTCGGCAAAGCGCGCCGCCGCGCCGCGCAGCACCAACTCCCCTTCATAGTCGGGAATCACGCCCGCCAGGATCTTCATCAGCGTGCTCTTGCCGGCGCCATTTTCTCCGACGATCGCGTGCAACTCGCCGGCCAGCACATCGAAGCTCACCTCCGACAACGCGGTGACGCCCGGATAGCGCTTGGTGACGCGGCGAACCGAAATGACGGGCGTCAAGTTCACGACAGCGAAACTCCATACGGAGAACACGTTTGCGGCCGGCTATTGTAGTCCAAAATGCGCGCTGATTCGCGGCTCAAACTGCACTTTGTGCGCGGCGCGACTTCTGGGATACTTCTGTCCGCTTCGTCTCCAGTAAGGACGCGCTTGGTCGACTAGGATGGTCGCTCTCTCCGTCATCATTCCGCATCACGACGCGCCCGAACGGCTGCTGCCGCGGCTTGCGTCGCTTGAGCAAGCGCTGGCGCGCGCGGCCGCCGCCAGCGAAATCATCGTGATCGACGATCACCTGCCAGAGCCAGCTCGCAAACGCTTGCAAGCTGGGTTGGCGTCGTTTCCCAAAGTGCGCTATCTCGCCCTATCGTCCGGCGCAGGAGTCGAGTCGGCGATCGCCGCCGGCGTTCAGCTTGCCCAGCACGACGCGCTGTTGATCTTTGACGCCTGCGGTTACTCGCCCGGCTGCGTCGAGCGCATGGCGCAGCGTCTGGCGCGGCACGACCTGGTTTGCGGCGTGCGCCGCGCGACGGGGTGGCGCAAGTTTCTCATTCGCCTGCTGGCCGCGCCGCAGCGACTTTGCGGCGGACCAGCGCGCGACACCGGTTGCCATGTGTGGGCCGCGCGGCGCGAGGCGCTATGCGCCATGCCGATCGAACGCGGACGCTTGACCTGGCTCCCCACGCTGATCGCCCGCGCAGGTTATCGCGTGGGTGAATCGCCCATCGACTGGAACAGCGATGAGCGCGGCGTCTGGCCGGTCGGCCGCACCCGTTGGTTGCAGGTGGCGCATGCCTGGTGGTCGGCGCCGCGCGCCGCCGCTGCGCTGACAGCGGACACTTGCGGCGCCATGCCCGAAGGTGTGCGGATCGACGCAGCGCACCCGTTGGCCGGTCCCGCAGCGATCGGCCGCACAGAAACCGCCACGCGTCCGGAGCGAATCCAGCGATGACTCGCCCCGAGCAGCGGTTCTTTCATGACCAGCCCCATGCGTCGCGCAAAATGCGATCGCGCGACGGACGGCAGACGCGCGTCGATTCGCTCAAGCCGGTCCGCATCTTTTTCTCCGCTGGCGAGCCTAGTGGAGACCTGCACGCCGCCAACCTGATGCGCGCCATTCGTCGCCATCAGCCTAATTGCCAGTTCATGGGCTACGGCGGCCCCAAGATGGCCGAGGCGGGCTGCCAGTTACATGTCGATCTCACCGCGCTGGCCGTCATGTGGTTCTTGCGCGTGCTGCTCAACATTCACAAGTTTCTGAATCTCGTCAGCCGCGCCGATCGCTACTTTCGCCACTCGCCGCCAGACGCCGTGGTGCTGGTTGATTATCCCGGCTTCAACTGGTGGATCGCCCGCCGCGCCAAGGCGCACGGCATCCCGGTGTTTTACTACGCGCCGCCGCAGATTTGGGCCTGGGGCAGTTGGCGCGTCAAAAAGATGCGCCGCTTCGTCGATCATGTCCTCTGTAGCCTGCCGTTTGAAGAAGCCTGGTTTCGCCAGCGCGGCTGCAACGCCCACTTCGTCGGGCATCCGTTTTTCGACGAGGTGCGCCAGCATCCACTCGATCAAGAGTTTGTCGCGGCGCAGCGCGCCAAGCCGGGACCGTTGGTGGCGATCTTGCCCGGCTCGCGCAATCAAGAAGTGTTAGAAAATCTGCGCTGGCAACTCAAAGCGGCGGCGATTGTGCTGTCGCGCGTGCCGCAAGCGCGCTTTGCCATCGCCAGCTTCAAGCCCGCGCAGGCCGAGATGGCCCAGCGGCTACTTGCCCAGTCGGGCCTGCCCGCCGACGTCTATGTGAAGAAGACGCCGGAACTGATTCACCTGGCCGAGTGCTGCATCGCGGTTTCTGGCTCGGTGTCGCTGGAACTGTTGTACTACGGCAGGCCGACCACGGTGATCTACTACATCAGCCGCGCGGCGTATTGGGTGCAGTCGAAGTTCCGCCGCGTCAAATACATCACGCTGGTCAACCTGCTCGCCGCCGACGAGTTGTACCCCAACGATCTCTCGCCCTATGACCCCCAAGCGCCCGGCGCCGACCGCGTGCCGTTCCCCGAATACCTTACCTGGCAAGATCGCGCGCAGGATTTGGCCAACCACGTGATTGCCTGGCTCACCGACGCCGAAGCCCGCGCCCATTCGCAATCGCTGCTGGCCGAACTCAAGGCTCAGGTGGCGCACAGCGGCGCGTCGGACACGGCGGCCAGCTACATCTTGTCGGTGCTCGACGCCCGACCGCGCATCATTCCGCGCCCGCATTTTCTGCCTGCCAAGACGGTGGCTCGGAAGTCGTCCACAATCGCCGGCCGCGCGGCGACTTGAACCGCTCGACCTGCCTGTTACACCGCCCGCCTGCGGTAAGAAAACCCTCGCGGCTTTCTTCCCTCTGGCGATGAGCGCGGCTACGCTGCTACGGCCAGATCAGGCGCTGCCGACGTGAAGTTGAGTATCGCGTCGAGCAGTACTCTCGCCACGGTGAATACTTCCCGTATCGGTATCGCCGCACAATTCGCCACCCACTTCCGCCGACGGACACGCATCGTGCTCTTTGAACCCTCGCGCAGCCCGTATGACCTCAACTTTCGCCTGTTCGATATTCCGGTGCGCGTCCACTGGAGCTTTTGGCTGGTCGCGTTGTTGTTTGGAATGAACGTGCAGGAGCCAGGCGCCTTGATGATCTGGGTCGCCGTGGTGTTCGTCTCTGTGCTAGCGCACGAGTTAGGGCATGCGCTAGTGGCGCGTTATTACCGACGTCAGCCCTGGATCACCCTTTATAGCTTGGGAGGATTGGCGTCGTATCGCGCCGGCGGACTCTCCGCACGGCAAGAGATCGCGGTCTTATTGGCCGGTCCCGGCGCGGGCTTTTTGCTCGCCGGAATTGTGATCGCCATCGTCGCGGCCACGCAGCACTCGATTGGTCTCTTTGGCTACCAGATCGGCAGCGGACCGTCGATCGACAACGAGCGACTGTGGGAACTGGTGTCGTTTCTGCTGTTTGTCAACATTGGCTGGGGCGTCATCAATCTGTTTCCGGTCTATCCGCTCGACGGCGGCCAGATCGCTCGGCACATCTTCATCTCACTCGATTCTTGGCGCGGCTTGCGACAATCGCTCTGGCTGAGTGTGCTCGCCGGTGGATTGTTGGCCGTCTTCGGACTGATCAGCGGCCAAATCTACATGACGATCCTCTTTGGCATGATGGCCTTCAACAGCTATCAGCAATTGCAAGGAGGATCGGGGTCCTCCCCGTGGTGAAGCGACCACCATGCGGCAACTCGCCAAATTGACGTGAGAATACTTGGCCACCTGCGACCAGCGAACATGGCGCAGGGCGATTCTCTAACTTCCGCGCCCTGTCCCGTCGTATTCCAGTTTCCTACAATTCGGGTCTATCTCCAGCGGAACCTGGACTCTCCACTCTCCCCCGACGGCGCCCCGGATGGCCGCTTCCGATATCGTTATCAAAGGCGCTCGCGAGCATAACCTGCGCGATGTCAGCCTGGTATTGCCGCGCAACCAGCTCATTTGCCTCACCGGCGTTTCCGGCTCGGGCAAAAGCTCTCTCGCCTTCGACACGCTCTACGCCGAAGGGCAACGCCGCTACGTCGAGAGTTTGTCCACCTTTGCGCGTCAGTTTCTCGGGCAGATGCCCAAGCCCGAGGTCGATCACATCTCGGGGTTGAGCCCGACCATCTCCATCTCGCAAAAGTCGAGCGGCAACAATCCTCGTTCGACGGTCGGCACGATCACCGAAATTTACGATTATCTGCGCGTGCTCTACGCCCGCGTGGGTCAGGGGCACTGCCCCAAGTGCGCGCGGCCGATCACGGCGCAAAGCCGCGAGCAGATCATCGAGCGCATCTTGAGCCTGCCCAAAGCCACGCGGTTCATGGTGTTGGCCACGGTGATCAAACACCAAAAGGGAGAGTACCGCGACCTGTTCGAGGATTTGCGCAAGCAAGGTTTCGCCCGGGCGCGTGTCGATGGCCGCGTGGTGCAACTCTCGGAAGACTTGCGGCTCAATCGGCAGATGCGGCACACCATCGAGGTGGTCACCGATCGGCTGGTCGCCGGCAGCGTCACTCGCGCGCGACTCTCCGAAGCAGTCGAGACCGCGCTGAAGCTGGGCGATGGCAACCTGACGATCGCCATCGACGATGAGAACAGCAAGGCGGCGCCGCTCCCAGAATCCGACACCGAGGAAGACTCCAGCCCCATCCGCGCCGCCAAGAGCGACATTCAGCTTTCGGCGCATTATGCCTGCACCCATTGCTCGCTCAGTTTCGAGCCCCCCAGCCCACAGCTTTTCAGCTTCAACAGCCCACAAGGCATGTGCAAAGAGTGCGACGGCCTGGGCCGGCGCTACAGCTTCGATCCTGATTTGCTGATCCCCGATCACAAGCTGTCGTTCAAGCAGGGCTGCGTCGAGTTGATTGGTCCGTGGCGCGATCTGGGACGCTGGCGTCGACATATCTACGACGGCGTTTTCGAGACTCTCGAACGCGAGAATGGCCTCGAGCCCGGCTCCATTCTTGAAACGTCGTGGCGCGAGCTAGACCCCGAGTTGGTTCGCCAAATCCTTTGGGGCACCGGCGAGTTGCACATCACATTCACCTGGCGGCACGGCGCCAGCGGCCACAAATACGGCGGCACGTTCGACGGCATCATCCCCGACATGCTCTCGAAGTACCGCAACTCCAAGAGCGGCATGCAGCGCCGCGCGCTCGAAAAATACATGAGCGTGATCGACTGCGAAGCGTGCGCCGGCGAGCGACTCAACCCACAGGCCCGCGCGGTGCGCGTCACCTCCCGCAATTCAAAATTCACCGCTCGCGCGGCGCTCACCCTCCCCGCCGTGTGCCAACTGGCGGTGTCGGAGGCGATCGACTTCTTTGAAGAACTGGAACTCGACGCCACCAGCGCGCACATCGCCGCCGAGGCGCTCAAGGAAATTCGCGGCCGGCTGGGCTTTCTCTTGAACGTGGGACTTGACTATCTGGCCCTCGACCGCTCAGCGCCCACCCTCTCGGGCGGCGAGTCGCAGCGCATCCGGCTGGCCAGCCAGATCGGCAGCGGTTTGGTCGGTGTGCTCTACATTCTGGACGAACCGTCCATCGGCCTGCACCCGCGCGACAACGATCGTCTGCTTGATACGCTGGTGCGCTTGCGCGACATGGGCAACACCGTGGTGGTGGTCGAGCACGACGAAGACACCATGCGCGCTGCCGATACGATCATCGACTTCGGCCCCGGTCCCGGCGTGCGCGGCGGCGAACTGGTCGCCCTCGGCTCGCTCGATGAGGTCGTGCAGGCCAAGCGCAGCGTCACCGGCAAGTACCTTTCGGGCGAATTGACCATCGCCGTGCCGGCCTCGCGCCGCGCCGGCAACGGCCATGCGCTCACCGTTCGCGGCGCCAGGCACAACAACCTCAAAGGGGTCGATGTCGAGATTCCGCTCGCCAAGTTCGTTTGCGTCACAGGCGTCTCTGGCTCGGGCAAAAGCTCGCTGGTCAACGATATTCTGGTCGAGGCGCTGCACCGCGACCTGAACGCGGGCAATGGCGAGCCTGGCGCGCACGACGCGATCGAAGGGCTCGAGCATCTCGACAAGTTGATCGACATCGATCAGTCCCCCATCGGCCGCACGCCGCGCTCCAATCCCGCCACTTACATCAAATTGTTCGACGATATTCGCGCGCTCTACATGCAACTGCCGGAGGCCAAGAAGCGCGGCTACAAGCCGGGACGGTTCAGCTTCAACGTCAAGGGAGGGCGCTGCGAAGCCTGCGAAGGCAACGGCTCGAATCGTCTGGAAATGGACTTTCTCGCCGATATCTGGGTGACCTGCCCGGTGTGCGAGGGAAAGCGCTTCAATCGCGAAACATTGCAGGTGCAGTTCAAAGGCAAGTCGATCGCCGACGTGCTCGAGATGGACGTGCAGCAGGCGCTCGACCACTTCGAAAACGTGCCGCACGTGCGCCACAAGCTGCAAACCCTGCACGACGTGGGGCTCGATTACCTCAAGCTCGGGCAGCCCTCGCCCACGCTTTCGGGCGGGGAGGCGCAGCGCATCAAACTCGCCCGCGAGTTGGTTAAAAAGAGCACCGGCCGCACGCTCTATCTGCTCGACGAGCCGACCACGGGCTTGCACTTCGCCGACATTCAACTGTTGCTCAAGGTGCTGCAAGACTTTGTCGAGGCGGGCAACACCGTGCTCGTGGTGGAGCACAACCTAGACGTCATCAAAACCGCCGACTGGCTAATCGATCTGGGCCCCGAAGGGGGCGAGGCGGGGGGGCAACTCGTCGCCGTTGGCACGCCAGAGTCGTTGGCGGCGTGCGCCCAGTCGCATACTGGCAAGTCGCTGGCGCCGCATCTCGAGGTCAAAACCAGCGCCCAGCGCAATGGCCGCGCGCATCAACCGCTGGCCGCCCGTCGTCGACCGGACGAGGCGCGGCTGGCCCGCTCCATCAAGGTGCAAGGCGCCCGCCAGCACAACCTCAAGGGCATCGACGTCGAGATTCCGCGCGATCAAATGACCGTTTGCTGCGGCCTGTCGGGCTCGGGCAAAAGCTCGCTGGCCATGGACACGATCTACGCCGAAGGGCAGCGCCGTTACGTGGAGAGCCTCAGTTCCTACGCGCGGCAATTTGTCGATCAAATGCAAAAGCCGGCGCTCGATCACATCAGCGGACTGTCCCCCGCCATCGCGATCGAACAAAAGAACATGGGGCACACGCCGCGCTCGACAGTCGGCACCGTCACCGAGGTATACGACTACCTGCGCATCTTGTTCGCGCGACTGGGACAATCGCACTGCCCCGATTGCGATGTTCCGATCGGCACGCAAACGGCCGACCAGATCATCGACAAAATCATGGCGCGGCCGGCCGGCGCCAAATGTTATCTGCTGGCGCCGCAAGAGGTGGCGGTCGGCGAGAAGCACGACGCGCTGTGGGACGAGCTACGCGCCGCCGGTTATCAGCGCGTGCGCATCGACGGCGAGACGCACAGCCTCGACGCGCTGCCGACGATCGACCGCCGCCGCAAGCATCGCATCGAAGTGGTGGTCGACCGCCTGTCGATCAAGCCCGAAAGCCGCTCGCGCATCGCCGACAGCGTGGAAAGCGCGCTGGCGCTCGGCAAAGGGGTGATTGGCCTGGCGCTGGTCGACGACGATCAACCCGAGTCGCGCTGGGAGACGGAGATTCACAGCCAGCACTTTGCCTGCGATCGCTGCGGGCGCAGCTTCGAGCCGCTCACGCCGCACAGCTTTTCGTTCAACACCTGGCTCGGCTGGTGTCCGGCCTGCGAGGGTCTCGGCGTTGAACAAGGCGCCAACCAGGCGACGTTGATTCACGATCCGCGGCTCACGCTCGAAGCTGGCGCCATCGATCTGTGGCCCAATCTCAATCAACCCTTGTCGCGGGCGATGCTCGCGGCGCTGGGCGCGCACGCCAACGTGCCGCTCGATGTCCCCTTCGAGCGGCTCAGCATGCGACAGCGCCGCGCATTGCTCTACGGCACTGGCGAGGATTGGATCGATGTGCCGGCCGCCGACGCCAAGGGACGCCCCGCCGGTACGCTGTTCCGCTTTCAATTCAAGGGGCTCTATCCGGCGCTTGACGAAGTGTCGCGTCTCTCGCAGGCGTATCGCGGTCGGCTGGAATCGCTCACCGGCGAAGTGGAATGTTCGACCTGTGGCGGCAGTCGTCTCCGCGACGACGCGTCGGCGGTGCGCTTTCGCGGCCTCACTATTGGCGAGATCACCCGCCTGCCGCTGGGCGAACTGGTCGCTTGGTTCATGGCCTGGAAGCCCGCTGGTTCGGAAAAAAAGATCGCCGGCGAGATCATCCGCGAGATTCGTCACCGCCTGCAGTTTCTCGTCGATGTTGGCCTCGACTACCTCACGCTCGGACGCGCCGCGCCCACCCTCTCGGGCGGCGAAGCACAGCGCATTCGACTCGCCAGCCAGGTCGGTAGCGGACTGACCGGCGTGCTGTACGTGCTCGACGAGCCGACAATTGGCCTGCACCCGCGCGACAACCGTCGGCTGATCGAGGCGCTGCTTAAGCTCCGCGACCTCGGCAACACCTTGCTCGTGGTCGAGCACGATCGCGAAGTGGTCGAACAGGCCGATCAACTGCTCGATTTTGGCCCCGGCGCTGGCGAACATGGCGGGCAGATCGTCGCCCGCGGCACGCCCGCCGCGGTCGCGCGGCAGAAGGGATCGGTCACCGGCCCCTATCTCTCGGGCGGCAAGGCGATTGCCGTACCCACCAATCGGCGGATGTCGTCGATTGCCGCGCCGGTCAAACCCAAGCGCGGCGCGCGAGCGCGGCAGGCCGAATCGAACGAGGCCGCGCCCCCCGGCGGCGGCTGGATCGAAGTCATCGGCGCGCGGCACAACAACCTGAAAAACATAAGCGCGCGGATCCCATTGGGCGCCTTCACCGCCATCACCGGCGTCAGCGGCAGCGGCAAAAGCTCGCTGGTCGAAGATGTCCTCTACAACGCGCTTGCCAAGGTGCTGCATCGCGCCAGCACCGCGCCCGCGCCGCACGAATCGGTGCAGGGCCTGCACCTGATCAATAAGGTCATCCGCGTCGACCAGCAACCGCTGGGCAACACGCCAACATCGAACCCGGCCACCTACACTGGCGTCTTTGAATTGATCCGCCAACTCTTTTCGCAACTGCCCGAGGCCAAGCTGCGCGGTTACACGGCGCGGCGCTTCAGCTTCAATGTCGCCGGCGGGCGCTGCGAGGCCTGCGAAGGGAATGGCCAGATCCGCGTCGAGATGCACTTTCTGCCCGATGTGTGGGTCGAGTGCGACACTTGCCGCGGCAAGCGCTACAACCCCGAGACGCTGGCCGTGTGCTACAAGGGGCACAGCATCGCCGACGTGCTGGAGCTACCCTGCGGCCGCGCCGCCGAGTTGTTCGAGAACATCCCCAAGATCCGCCGCGTCCTGCAAACGCTGTGCGATGTGGGGCTGGATTACGTCAAGCTGGGCCAATCGGCGCCGACGCTTTCTGGCGGCGAGGCGCAGCGCGTCAAGCTGGCGGCCGAGCTTGCCCGACCCGATACGGGCCGCACGCTGTATCTGTTGGACGAGCCGACCACGGGACTGCACTTCGACGATCTCGCCAAACTGCTCGACGTGCTCAACCGGCTAGTCGACCTGGGCAACACGGTCGTCGTCATCGAACACAATCTCGACGTCATCAAGACCGCCGATTGGATCATCGACCTCGGTCCCGAGGCAGGCACGGCCGGCGGACATATCGTGGCCGAAGGCACGCCCGAGGATGTCGTCTCGCAGGCGCAGGCGGCGCGCAAGAAGCCGGCTCGCGGCGCCAAAGCGAGCGCGGCGCCAGCGCTGTACAGCTACACCGGCGACATGCTCGCGCCGGTGCTCGCGGCCGGACCGCATCGCCCGCGCAAGCTCTACGACTTTGCCGCCGCCGAGGCCGAGCGCAAGACCGATCTCGATATCGCCGACGTGGGGCGCGACACCAAGATGCCGTGGGAGGTCGACGGCCGCCGCTGGCACACGCACGATCGTGTGGGCCGCAACGGCGAGCCATGCCGCTGGGATGGGCGCATCCTGGCCCAAGTGATCGATCGCATCCACGACCTGGGCGAGTTCGGCGCCACCAACTGGAACGCCCGCACGGTGGTCGAGATCTGCGGCGAGAAGAAATCCGAGGGCTGGTTTTTCCACGCCGTCACTGGCAGCGAGTGGCTGTTGACCCTCAAGTTTCGCATGGCCAAAAAGACCTTCTCGCGCGAGCGCCTGATTCAAGAGTTGAACCTCAAACCGCTCAACGAACTGCATCACCTGCCGGTCTACGGCAACGAGTCGCGCGTGAAGTGCAAGCAGCTTCGCGGGCCGTGGCAAGAAGTGCAGCTTGTGGTGCACTCTTTAGACGAGATCGACACCCCCGCCTTCTGGCAGTTTCTAGAGGGCGCCGTCGCTGGTTTTCAAAAGTTCGCCAAGCGCGCCCAGGAAGACCCCGACAACATCATGCCGTGGAAAGTGCTCGGCAAAAAATGGCACTTCTCACGCCGCGGGTTTCCGCCGGGAAAGAAGATCGACTGGGAAACCGAGCTGCTCGAAGAACTGTTTGAGCTGCTCTCCGAGGTCGCGCCCGACGGGCAGTTTTTGTGGAACAACCAGCAGGTGGTGCATCTGGTGGCGCCGGGCCAGTCGGAGCCTTGGGCCAGCGTCTTCACCAAGCGCCGCACCGGCGTCGAACTGGTGCTCAGCGGCCCCAAGGGGCGCTTTGCCTTGGGGCGCGTCGCCGAGTTAGGGCACGATCGCCAACTGACGAGCGACCGGGCCCGCGACCAGTTCAAGCTCGAATTTCGCACGCTCGACGATCTGGCGCGTGGCGACCTGGCCGATTTTCTGCGCCAGCATCTGGCCGAACTGACCGCCGCCGCATAGTAAAACGGCGCTACTCGGCAGATAACTGCTTGAGGATGCCGACCCAGCGCACGGCCTCGGGAGCGCCGTTGGCGCTTAGTCGCTCGATCTGCCAAGCAACTTGCTTCCGGTCCGGCTCCGGCGCTGATCTAAACACAATGTTCTCCAGCGGCCGACGATAGCCCCAACGGGCCAGTTCTGCGGCCGAGACCACCAAGCTGCCATGCTTGATCTGAAAGTCGGGAAGCGCCCAGGGCGGGCTGTTTTTCGCCGCGAATCGATCGATCCACAGAATGAGTCGAAAATCGTCGATGGCCAGGGGAAGCAGATTGCGCCACACGCCTGCCAGTGGGTGATCAACGCTGGCCAGCGCCGCGTCGACCTTTGCCAGATCCACATGGTCCAGTTCGTCTCCTCGCGCCCAGCGCAAACGCGATGCGACGTTCGGATCAACCACCGCCGCAAAGCCTGACGCAGGGTGATAGAACTTGGGAAACAACGGCAACCAGATGGGCAAGTCGGGCAGTAGCAGTCGCGCCTCGCTTCCGCCGTGCTCGGCCAGCTTGGCAATCAGCTCACTTTGTTGGCGGTGACTGCGACTGTCGGCGCGGAAAGCCAACCGGTATAACTCCGCCGCTCGCTGCGCAACTTGGCGCTGGTGCGCCACTTCGAGCGCACAGAGTAATGCCATAAGGAACACCATGGCCAGCCAACCACGTGGATGCTTGACTGCAATGCGATTCGCCAATTCTCCCAGGCCGACGCCGATGGCCGCGCACCATGGCAGGGCGGCCATGTACAAGTAACGCCCCGAGGAAAGCGCGGCGCGCAGCGGATAGTCGCCGCGTCCCACGTTGACCAAGACGAGATAGAGCCAAGCCAAGAGCCACAGTACGATCACAATGGGACGGCTCTCTCGCTGCGCCAGACCGATCGCAATCAAGCATGTTCCGACCGCGAGCACGCACTTGGCTGCCAGGTTCGCATCGCCGGGTTCCAGATCGATCCACCACAGCATGTTGCCCAATGCCACCGCAAACTGCAGCGGCGGCCGCGTGATCGCCACGATTGAGAATGTTCCCACGCCGGTTTTGCCAGCCAGCGCGATCACTCCCACCACGGCTCCCAGTGTTAACCATGCGCAGGCCCATGCAACGAATAGTCGCGCGGATTGCGAGCGACTCAATCGTCCTGTGCGCGCGTCGAATCCAATTTGCGCGGCGAGTGCGGGCAGCATTGCCCAGACAATGCTCCAGGTGAGCACTGCAAGCAGTATTGTCGCCATCAGGATCCACGGCGCCAGTCGCGGTCGAGCGGCGATTGCCCACATTCCCGCCATGAGCCAGAACAGGGCGCCGAGGTAATTGTGGTTCCAAATATACAACAGTGGTTCGTCCCACTGCCCCAGCGCGACGGCCGACCACCACACCGCCGCCACAATGGCGGCAAACATGGAAGCCCCATACTCTCGAAGCAGCACAAAGAGCAAGGTGGCGCTTGCGGCCTGCCAAAGACACGCCAACAATCGCCACGGCGCCGGTCGCAAACCCAACACGCGCCAGCGCGCGTAGTAGCCTAGCTTCCAGAACGGCACAAAGTGCTCGCTCACTGGCTCCAGCGCAAATTGCGCCAGGGGCTTGCGCGCGGTTTCAACCAGCCCAATCTCGCGGGCCATGTAGCGGTCGTCGAAGGCAAAATCGAGCGCCAGATGCGGCCAATGCACGGCCAGCGCGCACGCAAACACGAGCACATACAGGCCGCTAAGCCGCACGCCATGCGAACGCCAATCGCGATTTTCGACATGTGCCGTCAACATGTGCCGCTATTGAACCCCGAGCGGTGGACCAGAACCAGTGACAATTCGTAAGATAGCGACATGACAAGCCCGCTCATCCCGCCGCGCACCCTGTTCCGTTTCGCCGCCCCTTGCCGCTATCGCGATGCTTTGTGGAGCGCCGCGGGCGCCGACCTCGACGAGAGCTATCGCCTCCCCAACCTGGCCGCGCTCGATGGCAGTCGCGACTACGCCGATGTCCGCGCGGCCTGGAACGAAAAGGGGCTGGTCTTCGCCATCCGCGTCTCCGGCAAGCGCCGGGCCCCCTTCTGCGATGAGCGCAAGTTGACCGAGAGCGATGGGCTACAACTCTGGATCGACACCCGCGACACGCACAATGTGCATCGCGCCAGCCGCTTTTGCCACCGCTTTGTCTGCCTGCCGTACGGCGCCGGCCGCAAGCGCGACGAGCCGATCGCCGATCAACAACTCATCAATCGCGCGCGCGAAAACGCCCGCCCCGTGCGGCCGCAGGACCTGCGCTGCAAAAGCGAGCAGCGCGTCGACGGTTATCTGCTCCAATTTTGTCTGCCGGCCGACGCGCTCACCGGCTTCGATCCGGTGGAGCACCCGCGGTTGGGCTTCAACTATCTGGTGCAGGATCAGGAACTGGGTCAGCAGACATTTTCCGCCGGCGGCGAGCTTCCCTTCGACGAAGACCCCAGCTTATGGGGCACGCTCGAGCTGGCCCGATGACAGCACTCGCACGCGCGCTCGCTGGCCGTGTTGCCACAACCGGCGTGCTGCCGCTAAGCTAGCCGCTGTTGGCGCGGCGCGTCCGTTGCCGGCCAGGGAACCCAAAAGCCCTTCGCCCATCGAGCGGCTGTTCGCCGCGTAAGGAGTCTGGGAGTGTTTGTCGCCGCGTCAACGGATTGTTTCGCCGGTCTCGGTTTGGAGTCGGCCATCGGCAAGCTGGCCGATTTGGAGTTCACGCAAGTCGAAATCGGCATCCGCGAGCAAGGCGGCGCCCTCAAGCCATCGCAGGTGGCGGAAAATCTCGAAGAGGCCATTCAGGTCTGCCGCGCCATGCACCGCCTCAAGCCGGTGGCCTATGCCGTTGAGATCGACACGCTGGGCCAGGCAGGCTACGAGCATTTTTCCGCCTGTTGCAAGCTGGCCAAAGGGACGCGCGTGGCGCTGGTCTGCGTGCGCGCCGGAGAGCTGGGCACCCCCTTCAACGCCGAAGTCGAGCGCCTGCGCGAGTTGGTTCGCATCGCCGCCGTCGAAGGAGTGGTGGTCGGCGTCAAGAACGAAGTGGGTCGCATGACCCAGGACGCCGACAGCATCGTCACGCTATGCGAAAACGTGAAGGGGCTGGGACTCACCTTCGATCCCAGCCATTATCTGGCTGCCGCTACCCGCACGGCGAATTACGAAACGATCATCAAATATATTCGCCACGTCCACCTGCGCGACAGCACCAAAGACAAGCTGCAAGTCCGCATCGGCCAGGGAGACATCGAATACGGCCGTTTGTTCGCGCAGCTCAATAAGGTGGGCTACAACCGGGCGCTGTGCGTACACGTAGCCGATCAGCATGAACCAGGAGTGGATCATGCCGCCGAGCTGCGCAAACTGCGACTGCTGCTGGAAAGCCTGCTGTAGGGTAGTGGTTCGGCGCCAGGGGATGGAGCCAGGAGTGCCACAAAACACTCACATGCCCCCCCGCTGCTCAACTGCCCCCCTCTCTCCTCCTTCGCATCCTTGCGCCTTTGCATTTATTGCTTCGTCCCTCTCCACTCTCCACTGCGTCGCCGCGTCTCGGCGGTTTTTCCCCTCTGCCGCTTCGCGCTCACGCTGCGCGGCGCGGGCGGCGCTGCTTGGCCGGCTCGTTCCACTCGTAGACGAATCCCTGCCGTCGCCGCGCCGCCACACGCGCCGCCCCTGTCTCGCGCAGGCAATATGCCACGCGCTGCGCCACCCAGCGCGGAATATCCGCCGCTTCGGCCAAGTTGCCCGTGTGAAACGGTCCCGGCGGCACGCCGGCGAGCAGCGTGCGCAAATCGGCCGCCACGCGAATCGTCCGCAGATCCAACACCGACACCAGCTTCTGATCCTCAATCTCAAAGTCGTCGCGCCGCCAGCGTCGCCGCCGACCATGCCCCGGATAACGCGTCTCCTCGACTTCCACCAGCAACAACTCGACGGTCAGTCGCGGATGCGGAAACACCTTGGCGAAGTAAATCAGGTCGTGAAACGCGTCGGCGAACGTCGCCCGCTTGGGGCTCATCCGCTGCCGCGCCACGCGCCCGCCGCGCCGCTTCAGGGTGACGATGCGTTTGGCGGCGATCAGCGGCTTGACCACCAGCACATCGTGCTCCGCCACGAGCGCGGCGATCTTGGCCCGAATTGCCGCCAGCGAGCCATGCTGAATTTCAATCAACCGCTCGGGCGTGACCACGTCGATGCGATAGCGACCCAGCTTCACTTCCACGCGCGCGTCGGGGCCGCGGTAGAATTCTTTCAGTTGGCGATGCAGCGAGGTTTCCATGGCCAGTCCATTGGCGCAGGATGATTGAGCGCGGCGTTACTTGGCCGGCTCGATACCAAAATCGCGAATCGTGAGCAGCGTCTCCAGCGGATATCCGCGATTCTCGAACGCCTGGCGCCCCCCTTCCATGCGGTCGACGATGGCGATCACGCGCTCGATTTTCAATCCAAACGCCTCCGCGCGCTCGATCGCCAATAGCGACGATCCGCCGGTGGTCACCACGTCCTCCACAATCACCACGCGCTGCCCTGGCTCGACTGGGCCTTCGATGTATTGATTGGTGCCGTGCCCCTTGGGCTCCTTGCGCACCATGAAGCCGAGCAGCTCTTGCCCACGCGTGCCGGCCATGGTGATGATGGCGGCGGTGATGGGGTCGGCGCCGATCGACATGCCGCCGACGGCGTGCGGCAGTTTGTCGCCCAGTAGATTCAAAATGCCTTCGCCAATCAGTCTGGCGCCGGCCGATTGCAGAGTGACCTGCTTCAAATCGAGGTAAAAGCTGGCCCGCTTGCCCGAGGCGAGCGTGAAGTCGCCAAACCGCAAGGCATGGGCGCGGATCAAATCAATCAAGTCTTGTGATGGGGGCACGGCGAAACTTCCTGCGATGGCGGCGGCGGATAATGCTGTCCTATAGCAGCGCAGGCCCCGCGCGAACAAGAGCGCCGCCTCGCCGACACTCCCCCACGAGCCTTATTTCTCGCTTTTTTCCGCGGCTGGCTGCTCATTCAGATTCCAGGCCGTCAGCCAACGCTCGTCGCCGCGCCGAAGGCCAAAGTCCTCGATCAGCCGCTGCTCCATGTCGGGCATGTGCCCGGCGCCGTAAAAGATGCCGATGCGCTTTTTGCCCGCCGCGATCTGCTCCTTGAGCCCGGCCAGCGCCACCTTGTTGCGCTCGGAGATGATCGTCGAGCCATCGGGCCCTTCGATGGCCTCCATCATTCCGTCCATGCCTTCAAACTGTTCGGCCATGATCTGCTTGAGCTTGTGCGACCGATTCGGATCGAACAGCGCCAATAGCATGTCGGCGTCGTTGGTTTGGCGCGCCTTTCCGTCGCGGGCGAGCACCTGTTGTTTGCTCTGCTGCGCCAAGCTGCGCCCCATCATGCGAAAGAACAACACAAAGAAGTTGTCCCCCTTTTTCTCCATCGATTCGGCGAAGTCCTCGGGCGACATGTCGGCATGCACCAGATTCTCTTTCTGGTAGTCGATCAGTTCCACCTGCGATTCGAGCCCCAGCATGTCCTTCATGCCCGATTGCAACATCGACACCGGATGCGCGTCGCGTCCGCGGCCCCCCTTGGGCACGCGCGTCCCCTTGGGCGCCACCAGTTCGTAGAGCACCACGTCGTAGTCCGCGAACAATTTGTTCAGTTCTTCATAGTAGGGGCGTTCGCCAATATGGACCGCCCCAATCAAGTCGACCACCAGTCCCGCCGGTTGACCAGCGGCCGGTTGATAGCTGACCACCGAGGTGTCCATGCTGATTAGGTTGCCGTCGTCGTCGCGAGTGAGGCGCAGAAACTTGTGCCCCGTGGCGGTCTGCTCGGCCACGCCCTCTTCGGCCCGCGCGCCGCGGCATGCCAACAGCGCTACCAGGGCCCACAACCACCAGCGATGACGACTTAACATGAATATCGCGCCTCAACAGATTGTCGAGCAAAACGGTATCTTAGATGGCGCCGCGCGGATGGCGACTCGCCAACAAACGCCGCGCGGGCATGAGTTAAGCATACGCCGCGGGCGCAACCTGGGAAACTAAAGCGCTAGCGGCGCGTGGCGAACCCTTTCAGCCCATTCGCTGAATCGCGACATTTCTTGGAGCCTTTGCATGATTTCGGTTGATGAGGCACTGCAACTCGTGCTCGCCCATGCCGATGTGCTGCCAGCCGTCGAGGCGCCCTTGGCAGACGCCTTGGGGTTGGTGCTGGCGCGTGACGTGGCCAGCGACCTCGATTCGCCCCCTTGGGACAAGGCGATGGTCGACGGCTACGCCGTGCAGGCCGCCGATCTGGCGAGCGGACACGCGCGGTTGACCATCTTGGAAGAGATCGTGGCTGGCGCCGTGCCGACGCAGTCTGTGCGCCCAGGCGGCGCGACGCGCATCATGACCGGCGCGCCGACTCCCGACGGATGCGACGCCGTGGTGATGGTCGAACAGACGAGTCACCATCCCGGCGACGGACTGGGCCAGGTGGAGATCAACGAGGTCGCGCGCGCTGGCCAAAACATCCTCCGCCGCGCGACGGCTTTGGCCCAAGGCGACGTAGCGCTCTTGGCCGGCAAAAAGCTCCGCGCGATCGAGATCGGTCTGTTGGCCGAGGTGGGCTGCGTTCAAGCGCCGGTCATCCCGCGCCCGCGCGTGGCGGTGCTCTCAACCGGCAACGAGTTGATTCCTCCCAGCGAGATTCCCGGCCCAGGACAAATTCGCAACTCGAACGGGCCCATGCTCGCCGCCGCAGTGCGCGAGTTGGGCGCCAGCGCCATTGAACTCGGCCCCGCGCGTGACGAACTGGCCGATCTGCGCCAGCGTGTGGCGGAAGGACTGGACGCCAATATCCTGGTTCTCTCGGGCGGAGTCTCCGCCGGCGTGCTCGATCTGGTGCCCCAGGTGCTGGCCGAACTCGGCGTCGAGCAGGTCTTTCACAAGATCAAGCTCAAGCCGGGCAAGCCGCTCTGGTTCGGAGTCCGCCGCGGCCGGCGTCCTTGCCTCGTGTTCGGTCTGCCGGGTAACCCAGTGAGTAGCCTGGTCTGCTTTCAACTCTTCGTGCGGCCGGCGATGGCTTCGCTGGCCGGACAGCAAGGGCATGGCCTCACTCGGGTCCGCGCGCGACTGGCCAGCGGTTTTCAGCATCGGGGCGATCGTCCCACGTATCACCCGGCTGTGTTCGACAGCGCAGGCGAGGCGCCAACGATCGAACCGCTGCGCTGGCAAGGCTCGGCCGACTTGTTTGGCCTGTCACTGGCCAATGCGCTGGCGCATTTTCCGGCCGGCGATCGACACTATGCTGCCGGAGAAAGCATTGAGGCAGTGCTGCTGTGAGCGGCGGCAAACTTGCGAAAAATAGACTTGGGCAAGTTATGGTAAACTAATGCTGGCCCTTCCGTGTTTTCCTATTCATTCGACTGCGCGGCGCCAACTTGTATGAACGACAATTTGCGCATCAGCCTGCGACTGCTGGTCTACCAGGAAGGCGGGCATTGGTTCGGCCATTGTTTGGAATTTGACATCGTCGAAGCCGGCGCCACACCGGAGGAGGCGATTGCCAACGTCGTGCAGTTATGTAAGTCGCAGATCGAGCGCGCCTATGAAGACGGCGATCTGCAATCGGTGTTCCGCCCGGCGCCGGCCGAATTTTGGCGCCAGTTCTCGCTAGCTCACGACATGGATTTGTCTCAATCTTTTCCACGGCCAATCGATCGCATCGAGGCGCGAGAATTGGCGTTTGCCTAGTGGCCGCGAAGAAACCGCTGAAATACCGAGTCCTTCGCAAGATTCTTGCCTCCTTTGGCGTGCATGAGGAACAGGGACGCGGCAAGGGCTCTGAGCGCATGCTGGTTGGCATCGTCGATGGCAGGGTCGTTCGTTATCCAACCAAATGCCACCATGAAGGGGACGAAAAGCAGATTCCCGTCATCAACGCCATTCGGCGGCACTTCAAGTTGACCGCAGCCGATGGAGTTAGCGATCAAGACTTTTACGGCCGCGCCTAGCGCGAGTGGTAAGAGAGTCAGCAATTCGTCCCCCTTGTGATATGCTGTCGCGGAACCTCGCGCTCGCGCCGCGCACAAAAACCCCTCGCGCGTAAAGCAACTCCGCAGCAACATCCATGAGCGACCTCAACCCCTATCAATCGCCACAGGACGCCAAGCCGACTCCGCGCCCCATCGATCGCGTGCCGACGCTGGGCCGTTATGTCATCGCGGTTCTGGCGACGATTGGCGCGTCGATCGTCGCGTTCGTTGGCGTCTGCACCGGGACCAGCTTTATCGAACTTTTCGCGTTCAAGGGTGGCTTTGAGGCGTCAGGATTCATGAACTTGTCGATTACATGTGGCAAGCTAGCGGCAGTCGTCGCCTTCTTCGTAAGCGCCTACTACTTTTGGCCCCGCGCCACGCGCAACCAGGACCAACCCCCTCCATCTTTGAAATCAGGCGAATAACGCCATGCAACTGCGCGACCATACCTTGCTCGGCCTGACGCAAAGCCTCTGCCCCGAGTGCCTCGCGCTGGTGCCCGCCAAGATCATCGAGCGTGACGGCCGCGTTTATTTTCGCAAGCGCTGTCCCACGCATGGCCCCCGCGAGGACTACATCTGTTCCGATGTGCGGCAGTTCGATCAGATGGAGTTCAGCCTCCCCGGCAAGATTCCGCCAGAGTTCGGTGTCGAACCCGATCGCGGCTGTCCCTACGACTGCGGGCTGTGCACCGAGCACGAGCAGCACACCTGCGTTGGGCTGGTCGAGATCACGTCAAGCTGCAACCTGAGTTGTCCCATGTGCTACGCCTCCAGCGGGCCGGGGGGCAAGCACCTTAGCTATGAAGAATGTTGCTGCTCCATCGACCGCCTGGTGCAGGTCGAGGGCCGGGCAGAGGTGCTCCAGCTTTCGGGCGGCGAGCCGACGATTCATCCCGAGTTCGCCCGCATTCTGGAATACGCCTGCGAGCAAGCGATCGACATCGTGATGATCAACACCAACGGCGTGCGACTGGCGCACGACGAGGCGCTGCTGGAACAGCTTGCCCGGTTCAAGCAGCGCATCGAAGTTTATTTGCAGTTCGACGGTTTCTCCGACGACGGCTCGCAACTATTGCGCGGCGAACCGCTGACGGCCATCAAGCTGAAGGCGATCGAGAATCTCGGCCGACACGACATTCGCACCATTTTGGTTTCGACGGTGCATCCCGGCGCCAACGACGCCGAACTGGGGCGCATCGTGCGCTTTGGCGCCGAGCGGCGCTGGATCACCGGCGTCAGTCTGCAACCGGCCACCTACTCGGGCCGGTATGTGCTGCCCGAGACGCTGGAGAACCGCGTCACCTTCCCCGATGTGATCCGCCTGGTCGCCGAACAAACCGAAGGGCTCTTCACCGAGAGCGACTTTTTGCCGCTGCCATGCGCGCACCCCAATTGCCATAGCCTGGCCTACGCGTACCGGTCGCGCGGAACCGTCACGCCGCTCACACGCTTCATCAACGCCCGCGAACATCTCGACCTGTTGGCCAACGGCATCACCTTCACGCGCCCGCGAGCGCGGCAATTGATCGAAAGCTATTTGGGCCGCGCGGGCTCGTGCGGCAGCGACTGCGGTTGTCACGGGCCCTCGCCCGGCGCCGAAGACTTGGCGTCGCTGTTGCCGGTGCTCAGCGCGCCGGCCACAGGCGGCAACGGCCACACCGCCAGCGAAAGTCTGGCCGAGGAGTTCTTTCGCCGGGCGCTGGCCGAAGAACTGCATCCCGCCGATGTGTTTCGCATCACCATTACGTCGTTCCTCGACGCTTACAACTTCGACGTGCGCCGCCTGATGAAATGCTGCATTCATCATGTGCTGCCGAGCGGCCATGTGATTCCGTTCTGCGCGTACAACGTGCTGTACCGCGACGGGCATGTGCCACTGCCGGCGCTGCGCTCCTCGCTGGCGATGCCGACATGAACTGGTCGTACACGGCCATCATGCTGGCGGCGGTGGGGACGGGCGCCGTGCTCGCGCGCCGGTCGCAGGCCAGCCTGGGCCTGTCGCGCGAAGAGCGCATCGTGATCGGCCTGGGCGCGTTTTGCGGCGCGATGCTCGCGGCCAAGCTCCCGTTTCTGCTCAGCGACTTCTCCGCGCTGGCCACCGGCGCCGCGTGGTTCGCCAACGGCAAGACGATCGTGGCCGGACTAGTGGGCGGCTACTTTGGCGTGGAGATCGCCAAGTGGGCGCTGGCCGTGCGCGTGAAGACGGGGGACAGCTTTGCCGTGCCGGTCGCCGCCGCCATTGCCGTGGGTCGATTGGCCTGCTTTGCCGGTGGCTGTTGCTATGGCACGGCCACGTCGCTCCCTTGGGGGATCGACTTTGGGGATGGCGTACGGCGGCACCCAGCGCAGCTTTATGAGTTTTGTTTTCACGCCTCGGCGGCGCTGGTTCTGGCCTGGCTACATCGCCGCGGCCTGTTTCGCGGGCAGTTGATCAAGCTCTACATCATCGCGTATCTGACGTATCGCTTTTTCAGCGAATGGATTCGCCCCGAGCCGCAACTGTGGCTGGGTCTGACTGGGTATCAATGGGCCACGCTAGCGCTGGCGCCCGTCTTTATTTGGCTGTGGCGCCGCGACGCGCTGGCGTTCCGCGCGGCGGCGCCGTCAGACGTTGACCTCCGCGCAACAAAAAAGGCCGCCAGGTGAGTGGCGGCCTTTTTGTCAGGCGCTGGCGGATTCCTTGGCCGGAGGAAAGGCAATCTCCGGCCCAGTCGCTAGCGCCTGCCAGGGCGTTGTCGTCGTACCAGCGCCGCCGCGGCCAAGCCAGCCGCCAACAGCGCCATGCTGCTCGGTTCGGGGATGGCCGACATGACCACTGTCCGCGCCGAGCCCGTGTTGTCTTGCCAGTGCGGAGCGTCGAGCACCGCTAGCAGTAGTTTGGTCGCGCCGTCGGGCACAAAGAACTCTTGTGTCGCTCCCGTGCCGGTGCCAGTCAGGCCGTCGCCAATGAAAAACACCTGCCCCAACAGCGGCGAAATCTGCAAGTCGGTGGTCGCCTGCGTGTTGGGCGCCGGCGCCAGGCCAACCGTGGGGCCGAGGAAAATGCCCACCAGCGAGCCGCGCGGCAGATCGTTCCAGCCGCTGATGCCACCCAGCGCCGCGGCGGATACCAGGCTCAACGTGCCGTCGAGGTTCGAACCGGCATGATTGGGGGGAGACGGATCGGGACCGCTGTAAGTGTCGTACGCGCCAAACGAGACGATGTTCAGTTTGTTCTCGCCTGGCAGCTTGGCCAGGTCGAACACCGTGGGCGCGATACCGTCGAGCAGGTCATTGCCTGCGTCGGGAATGTTTGTCGGGTCGGCCAAGAAGGGATTGGCCGTGCCTTGGACCGTGATAATGGCGGCCTCGGCCGACTGCGGTGCAAGGGCGGTGAACGAAACCGCAATCGCCAAAATCACTAGGGAAAAGAGCGTCGCGCCAACGGGCGCAACCGAGCCTCTTAATTGCATCGGAGTTGCCTTTCAGTGAATACCAGTACGTCCGAACTTGGTCAGCTACGGATTACGGTCTTCACTAGCAACTCAAAGAGACTCGTTGACTGGGACATGGACCACTAGGCCAATGCCCGAGCGCGGCAATGGCGCTCAACTGTTTCGAGATTACCCAGCCTGCCAAACCGATGCAAGCCGAATCTGGCGAACTTTATCACCTGGCCCGCCTCCTGCCCTGTAGTGGTGGCGCGGCGCAACGGTGTAAACTACGCCGGCTGGCCGGTTTTTCCCTGGAAATGCCCATGATCCTGCTCATCGATAACTACGATTCCTTCACCTACAACCTGGTGCAACGTCTCGGCGAAATCGATCCCACGCTCGATCTGGAGGTCCATCGAAATAACCAAATCTCGCTCGACGAGATCGCTCGCCGCCGACCCACGCACATTATTGTTTCGCCCGGTCCCTGCACGCCGCGCGAGGCGGGCATCTCCTGCGATGTGGTCCAGCGCTTTTATCGTGAGGTGCCGCTGCTCGGCGTCTGTCTTGGTCATCAATCGATCGGCCATGCCTTTGGCGCCGAGATCGTTCGCGCCCAGCGATTGATGCACGGCAAGACCGATCTGATCTATCACGATGCGCAAGGCTTGTTCGCCGGACTCGAAAGCCCCATCGAGGCCACCCGCTACCACAGCCTGGTCATCCAGCCCGGCACACTCTCCGACGAGTTTGAAATCTGCGCCTGGGCCAATTCCCCAGGGGGCGACACCGAGATCATGGGCATTCGGCATCGCAAGTATCCGCTGTTCGGCTTGCAGTTTCATCCCGAGAGCTTTCTCACCGAGCGCGGAGTCGATCTGCTCTCCCGCTTCTTGGAACTGCCGGCGCCGCGCCAAAGCGTGGCAAGCTGATCGCCTCTACGGCATGGCCGACAGTCGCTCGCGCAACAGCGCTTGGGCGCGATGCTGCAGCGCGGCGGTCTTGGAGTCGACGCTCGGCGCCGCGCTCTCGGCTGGTTGCGTCGCGTTGTTCGCGCTGGCTGCGCTGGTGGTCGTGGCGACCGGCAGCGCGGCGGCGGCAAGTTGCGCTCCGCTTTGCGATGCGCTCGGTTGTCCCCCTTCGATGTACGGCACCCAGCGAACACCATCCTGCACCAATTCGCCAAAATCGGCGAACCCTTCTGGATCGCGCTCGAAGCGTTCGAACGAATCGAGCGCCGAGCGAGCTTTTTCGAAGGTGGGATCTTGTCGCAGCGCCAGTTCAAAGCAGCGCTTGGCGCCGGCCATGTCGTTTTGCGTGGCGAGCACGAAGGCCAGGTTGTACTGGGCCGAGGCGTCGCTCCCCGCTTTGCGGAACTCTTTTAGCGCATCTTCATAACGGCGCTGGTGTCCATAGACCAGTCCCAGATTGTTGTGATACTTGCCGTTGCTCGGCGCCATCGAAACGGCTTTGAGCAACGCGCTTTCGGCCTTGTCGAGTTGGCCTTGCAGATAGAGGCAGTAACCCAAGTCGTTGAACAACTCGGGGTCGGTGGCCGACAGCGTGATGGCCTGGCTGTACAAGTTCACCGCCTCGCGATGCCGCCGTTGCAAATCGGCGACTACCCCCAGCCGATGAAACGCCTCGGCTCGCTTGGGGTAATCGACAATCAGCTTTTCGTAGATCGGCCGCGCTTCGTCGAGCTTGCCCGCCATCTCCAACCGCCGCGCCTCGGCGAAGCGCTCGCCAAAGCCTTGATACCGCGAGCGCCCAATGCCGGCCAGTGGCCCGCCGGCGCCGAGCGAATCGAAGCTGGCGCAGCCCGCGAAAGTGGCCACTAGCGCCAGCGCCGCCAAACAGGCGGCGCGACGATGGGCTCGATTCCACATTTGCATCTCGATCGTGTCCATGCGCATCTGCCTCGGGCGCCGCAAGGGGCTGTTATCGGAACATGCCGCCGAAGCCGCCAAACCGGCGACCGGCGCCGCCGCCAAAGAAGCCGTTGCCAAAGTAGCCAAAGCCGCCGTAGATATTCTGGTAGTACGCCGCCTCGCCCTCGATCGCCGTGTAACCCTCGGTGAACGCCGGCGCCACCACCACGCGCTTGTCGGCCTCGGGCACGCCCAGCCGCGCAAGCTGCTCGACGATCACTTGGCGCCGCTGTTGATCCAATTGCGGACGCCCGTTGTGCGGGCTTTGCTCGATAGTCACCGGGAACGGCACATGCTCCAGCCGCGTGGCCACCTGCATCAACTTGTCCTTGGCGCCCGGCGCGAGGTTGGCCGTTTGACCGGCGAACTCGTGATCGAAAAAGATGAAGTCGGCTGCTTCGCCATTGGTTTGCTGCGTCTCCCAAAAGCTGTCGGTCACCTGCCCAATCGGAAACGGTCGATCGTACGACGGTCCGCCGTACTGATGCCAGCCGCAGCCGGTCGTGCCCAACAGACCCCATAGCGCCACCAGCGTGGTGACTCGGATCGCGGATTTTGTATTTGCCGTCATGCCAGTCGCTTCCCAGCGTCAAGTTCGCTGTCGAGTACGCGTTGACTATTGCCTACTGTCCGTGGCCAAACGGGCCAGAGATCATCGCCGGACCATCAGCCCGATAGCGCTGCTTGAGCCGCGGCCAAACCGTGCTGCGAAACTCCTCGGTCGGGCGCCCTTCGAGCCATCCCTTGGCGAAGAACTGAAAGTCGTTCGGCTCCGTCACGTCGAAGCCGGGCAGCGGCGGAACTTCTTCTGGCTCCATCGCATGCACCAACTCGGGGGTGACCAGGATGATCAACTCCGACTCGGTGCGCTCGAGCGTTCGCAATCCGAACAGTCGCCACAAGAACGGCACATTGCCCGAGAGCTTGCCGGTCATGTTGTCTTCCAGCAAACCAGCGATCGCCAGTGTTTGCCCTTCGCGCATTTCGACGGTGGTGGTGACCGCGCGAGTATTGAGCCCCGGAATATTGTTCACCTTCAGGTCGCCGTTGATCTTGCTGAACTCCGGCGACACCTGCAAACGGATGCGGTCCTTGTCGATCACGATCGGCAAGAAGGTGATGATGGCGCCGAACGAGCGAAAGTCGGTGGTCACCGCCGCGGCGCCCGCCACGCCCACCGTGGTCGGCACGGCAAATTCGCCGCCCGCCACAAAGCTGGCTGGCCGGCCGCTCATGGTCACCAGGGTCGGCTCGCTCAACAGGCGAATCACCCCTTCTTGCTGCAAGAAGTGAACGCCAAAGTTGATCTGCCGTGCGTCGAAGCTGCCAATCACGTTAGCCGCCCCGCCCGACGCCGCCGCGATCATCGATTGCAAAATCACGTTGCTGTCGGCGAACCGCATGTCGAGATCGACGCCAAACCGCCGCGCCGCCGAACGATCGAGTTCGGCGATCTTGACCTTCAGCGCCACCTGCTGCACACCGGGGATCCGCAGCATGTTGATGACCTGCGTGCCAGAAATGCGCGCCGCTTCTTCCTGACCCACTAGCGGATCGGCGGCGACTCCCTCGACCAAGCCGCCGGCAAAGCCGCCGTAGCCAAAGCCGCCCGCCCCAAAGCCCCCCGCGCCGGCGCGGCCGTAGCCCCAGTTCTCGCGAATGATCGACATGATCTGCGCGGCCTCTTCCGTATCCTTCGCCTCGCCGCGCACCAACAGCTTGTCAGACACCGGAATCAGCCGAATCTTGCTGTCCGGAAACAGCTCGTTGATGATGTCCTCGAACATCTGATATTGCTTCTCGCGGCGCTGGCTTACTTCCGGGTCGGGCACCACCCGCACCAGGTAGGTCACCGGCTTGCGATTGCCGTCTTCGAACCAAAAGGTCACGTGCGTCGCGCCTTGCGCCACGCCAATGATCGACACCTCGCGCGGCGTAAACTGCACCACGTTGCAAACGCGCGGGTCGACCACCGCCGTGCGGTAGATGTCGACCGGCGTGCGCAATAGCTTGCTGCGCCGCAGCGTCACATCCATTTCGCGACTGTGATCGATGATCTCCACAGGCAAGCCGTCGATCGTCGTCCCGGTTGGCGCCGGCGTCAGCGCATCTTGAAACTGCGTTGGCGGGCTGGTGATGGGGCGCTGCGCGGGCGGTTGCTCGGCCGGCGGAGTCGGCATCACCTCGGGTGGCGCCTCGCTCGGCGCCGCGGGGGGCGTGGTGGGCGCAGCCGCGGGCGGCGTGACAATCTGCGGCGCGGGCATGGTAGCGGGGTCGGCCGGCGCGGCGCCGCCAGGAGGCGGCAGCGGCCCATCGGGCCCTGGCACATCGGCCTGCGGCACGTCTTGATCGGGCGCGAATGGATCATTGCCCGGCGGCGTGCCAATCGGCGCGGCCCCGGCCGGTGGAAGCTGCTGCTGTAAATTGACAAAGTTGATGTGCGTGCCCTCGGCCTCGGCTGCGGCGGTCGCGGTCGGGATCGGCAACGCGCCGCTGGTGGCCTCGCTCACTGGCGGCGCAACAAACTCCGCCGTTTGGTTGAGCGCCGTTTGACTAGCAGTTGCTTGCGCAGCGGGAGCCATTACGCCCAGCGCTTGCGGCGGCAGCGCAGCCGGCTCGCTGGTCAATTCCACCGCCGGCGGCGTCAGTTCGATGATCCCCTCGACGGGCGCTGTCGGAATAGAAGTCAACGGCTCTGGCGCGGCCGTCTCGACGACAGCGTTGGCCGCTTGCGGCGCCGCGGAAATCGGTGATTCGTACGGCGCTTCGGCAGCTATCGGCGCAGCGGCGGGGGCGATCTCCACGACTGGCGGCGCAGTATCAACCTGTTCTGGCGCTGGCCGCGATGTCGCGGACAAGTCGGGCCGCGAAAACACGGTGCGGCTGGCCGATGTGGCGCTAAAGTCGGTTCGCGCCTCGGATGGCCCAGTGGTGGTTGGCGCCGTGACCATGCCACCCAAGCTGGCCCGGCGACGGCTGAAAATTTGTGGGCTGGCCGGCGGCGCCTCAGGAGCAACCGGCACGGCAAAGGCGCCGTCCTGTTGCTTGCCGTTCAAGGGCGCGGTGCGAAGCGGCGCCTGCTTGATCGGCGGCGTTTTGACCCCTGGCCGCTCGGCCGGCCTCACGGTGATCTCGGCGACCGGCTGATTGCCCGCCTCACAGGGGGACAAATCCGCCACGCCAATAATCAAGGCCAACGCCAGACAGAGCAGTCTCGACGTGCTAGCGTTCATGCCGACTCCGCCTTGTTTACCCGTCTTCACTACGGTGCTCCAGATATCGCTCGCTCCGCGCCAACCCATGGGCGCGATGGCATGCGACGTCGGGTCTGTCTATCGGGAATCGAAGGTTTGCCGGTTGAGAAAAATAGAGCGACTAAGCTGAGATTGCCGAAAAAGTAGAGCGTAAGGCCACGGCGCACGACGACAGATATAAGAAGTCAGCGCTGCGACCGACTTTCACTGCTAGCGAGATCACTGCATGCGACAGCTAACTCCGCGCGGACGCACACTCGTTGCGCTAGCATTCTCCGGCTTGGCAATTCTTGGCCCGCTGCGTGAATGCCCCGCGCAAGACGTGCCGATCACGCCCGGCATGCCGCAACTCGAAATCCCCCGCATGGCGCCGGCGGATCGCAGCATCCGCCAACCGGGACATCACCCTGTCGACGAAGTCGATCGCCCCGACCGGCGACACCGTTCCACACACCGCGGCTTCGAAACGCGCAGCCGGCACTTCACCGTGGTCAGCACCGGCAGCAGCGAGGAGGCCGAGTGGCTCTCCGAGGAGCTGGAGCGGTTTTGGAACGACGAGGTCTTTCCCTTGGCCGACGGCTTCACCGACGCCCATCGACAATTCACCTTCTCGATCAACGCCGTCGAGGTCTTCGTCAGCGACAAGGCGCCCGGCGTCGGCATCAAGGGTCCGCAACCTTTGAACTACGATCCCGATATCTGGGTGAATCTGCAATCGGGCGGCCCCGGTGTCGCCGCTGTCTTGCCGCGCGTGCGCGCGCAGGCCTGGAAGGCGTTCTTACGGCAGGCCAACTTTGATCAGCGCCTGCCCGACTGGGTGAAGGACGGCTTCGCCTCGTACTTCGCGGGCGAGAAGTTGACTCAGGCCGCCGCGGAGATCGCCGGCAATTCTCCCGCGCCGAGCGTCGCCGCGCTGAACCCCGCCAGCGCCAACCGCATGACCAGCGACCGTATCGATCCGGGCGTTGTCACCGAGGGAGATCCGCAAGGCAAGCTCTGGACTCGCTTTCTCATCGAGTCGAACGACGGCGGGAATCTGCCGAACCTGCTGGCCGCCATGGCCGCGTCAACACAAGGCGCCGTCAATGGCGACTCGCACGAGCAGTTGCCGTGGTTCATGAACGCCCACGGCGGCGCCCGCCCCGCGCCCATCTCGGGTCCGGAGGCGTCGCTCTGGAGCGTGACCAACCTGGCCCCCGCCCGCGATGGCAAAGACACTCAGCAGCAACTCGCCGCCTGGCTCAAGCGTCCTCGTTCTGGTCAGCCGGTGCTCGATACCCGCGCGCTCGATCCAGAACTGGTGGCCCCTGCCCGCGACGCGGTGGTGCTGCTCAAGCTGGCGCGGCGCTTTGCGCAGGCGCCACCGGGCCGCGTTGAGCCCAAGGTCATCGAATTTGGCAAGCCGATCAGCGCCCGCGCGAAGCCCGTCAAGTCGAACGCGCTGCCGGCCGACTTCGATCAACTCGTCACGCAGCTAGAATTGCATCCCGAAACGCCGTGGGCCACCATCGATGCCGACGGCCGCCCCCTCTTGTGGTACGAGCGCGAGCGGATCGGCAAGCTGATTCGCCCTTACGATGGTTCGCTGCGCACCGCCATGCGCGATGGCCACACGGTGATCGAGCGCACCACCGCCAACGGCGCGGTGCTGCAACTCTGGCTGGAGATCAATCCGAAAGATCCCGAGCGTCCCGCGGCCCACATTGCCCGCGTGCGCTAAGCGACTGGCCGCCCAGCGCGCCGCTTCAATACGGGCTCATCACCTTGGCAGGCAGGCGCTCGTTCGCTTCCATGATCGCTCGGCGCGAGTTCTTGCCGAGCACGCGGTGCAATTCGCCATCGGCGTCGTAGAGCATCTGCCGCAGCGGTTCGCGATCGGCGTCGCTCTCCACCTCCACTTGTTCGAGCGCGCCTAATAGCTCGCGCACAATCGGCGTGCGCGCGGCGCGCCGTTCGCGCGGCGCGGCGCCCGGACCGGCCTTGGCCGCTGGCTGCTGCGCCGCGTCGACGCGCCCTTGGGCACAGCCGGCACAGGCGGACAATGCCGCCAGACAGGTCAACATCAGCACGATTCGTGGGGGACGGGTAGCGCGCATCGGGGTGGCCTCGAGTGGGAAGTCGCCGCAGGGGCAAGATTCCACGCTAATTGGCCCCTCACGCGGCGGCAATCGCGCACCTCAAAAGTACATAAAAGGCAACGCCTGATGCACGCCGGCCGCCAAGCGGTTGTCCCCTCGCCACGCGGGCGCGTTGCGTTTTTGCAACGCCGGGGCTACCTGCCAATTACGGCACAAGATTCGCCTTGCCGCCCGCTCGGCTGACCTATCTTTCCACGAGGCCCAAGAGGCCCGGCACTAATCGCCATCGAGCAGCGATCCGCTTCGCTACTTGGCGGCACTGATCGCCGGCCTTGAGGCGCCTCGGCTCGTCAGCCAGTTCTCCGTTCGGAGAGTCGTTCAGACAACCTACTCGGTCGCCTGCTCCCCAGCGGCCACCAGCGCAAACGCGGATGCTCCACGCCGTTTTGGCGCCGCTATTCAGGATGAATCGCGGTTAGTTCAAGCGGCCCTGGCGTCGCCGCGGGGACATATCGCGTCATGCGTGCGAAACACTCGGCTCGTCTCGGCGACTGCCTGCTGCGATTCGAAGTCTGCGAAGAGCGGCTCGCCATGTCGATCGCGCCTTGGGACCCCTACGATTCGTCCACTCCAGCGCTGCTCGGCACAATCGCCAGCAGCGGCAACGCGACCTTCGACGCCTTCGACGCCGTTCGCAATCTGTATGGGTTCAACGGCGCGGGACAAACGGTGGCCGTCATCGACACTGGCATCGCCTACACGCATGCAGCGCTAGGGGGTGGTTTTGGCGCCAATTATCGCGTGGTGGGTGGCTGGGACTTCGCCGAGAACGACGCCAACCCCTGGGACGATGGCCTGGCCGGCGCGCATGGCACGCATGTCGCCGGCATCATTGGCGCGAGCGATAGCCGCTACGCCGGCGCCGCGCCTGGCGCCGATTTGGTGGCCTTGCGCGTCTTTGACGACCAAGGGCACAGCTCGTTCGATTGGATCGAACAGTCGCTGCGCTGGGTCCACGAGAATCGCGGCGCTTTCGCCAATCCCATCACCACGGTCAATCTGTCGATCGGCTCGCAGTGGAACGCCAGCAACGTGCCCAATTGGGCCACGCTCGAAGACGAGTTCGCGCAGCTCCAAGCCGACGGCATCTTTATCTCGGTCGCCGCCGGCAACAGCTTCACCACCTACGACACCGCCGGCCTCAGCTATCCGGCCGTCAGCAGCCACGTGGTTCCGGTCGCCAGCGTCGACGCCAACGGCGAACTTAGCTATTTCAGCCAGCGCAACGATCGAGTCATCGCCGCGCCGGGCCGCAACATCACCAGCACCGTGCCCGACTATCTCGGCAACCGCAATGGCCGCGACGACGACTTTGCCGCGCTCTCGGGCACCAGCATGGCCGCCCCCTACGTGGCGGGCGCCAGCGTGCTGCTGCGACAGGCCATGCAGTTCGCCGGCGCCGCCAATCTGACCGAAGACGCCCTCTACACCGTCCTGCGCAACACCGCCGACACCATTTACGACAATCTCACCGGCGCCAACTATCGCCGCCTCAACCTGGAGCGCGCCATCGACTCGGTGATGCCCGGTGACGATGACGCCGATCCATCTTCGCTAGGCGCGCTCACCACCACGGCCACCGCGAGCGGCATCATCAGCCGCCGCGACGATTGCGACAGCTTCCGCTTCACCGCCGGCGCCACCGGGCTGGTCACCGTCTCTCTCGACGGCCACGACTGGCTCAATGGAACCGTCCACCTCCTCGGCGACCAAAGCGCCGCCGTCCAGGGCAACTCGCTCACATTCCAAGTCATCGCTGGGCAAGATTACACGCTCGAAGTCGCCTCGCGCGCCGGCATAGGACACTACCAACTCTCAGCCCGACTCGAAGCCGTGAACCGTGTCGCTTGGGGCACGGTGGCCCTGAGCCAGTTCAACGATCAGCGGGTCGTCGCGGGGCAGCAGTTTCAGTTTCAGGCCACGCGCGATGGTCTGTTGAGCGTCGAAGCCTCTGCCGCCGCCGGACTGGCATTCGACGTCTACAATGCGAATGGCGAGCGCCTCGGCGCCAGCGCCCAGACCAATGGCGGTCAGCGCGTCGACTTCAGCGCCTACGGCGGCGCGACCTACACCTTGCGCGTCACCGCAGCGAGCGATGCGGTTGACTTCCGTTTAACCAATCTGATTACCATCACCGGCGATCGGGCGCAGGTCTTTGGCACGTCGGGCGACGACGTAGTCATCTTCCAGGCTGGCGCCACGCATCAACTGTCGATCAACGGCGTGCAGTACGCGCTGGCCGGCGGCGCGATCCACGAGTTCTCGTTCGACGGCGGCGCCGGCGCCGATGTGGTCTCCATGACAGGCACGGCTGGCATCGATCAGGCCACACTCACGGTCGACTCCTCGCGCCTCAGCGGTCAAGGCTATCGATTCGAGGCGAGCGGCGTCGAGACCGTGGTGATCCAATCGGGGGGGGGCGACGACACCGCAACCATTCAAGACACCGCCGGCAATGACAGGGGGGCGCTCACCTCAACCCTTGCCCACCTCGCGGACGCCGGACATGCGTTGTTCGCCTTCGGATTTCGCCGCGCGACGATCCAAGCCGGCCGCGGCGACGACTCGCTGCTCGTCTTCGGTTCGACCGGCGGCGACGCCATCAGCGCCTGGCCTGATCGCGTCAAGTTCGAAGGCGCCGGAGTGGCCAGTACGGCCAATGGTTTTCGCCATGTCCAAATTCACGGCGGCGGCGGCAACGACACCGCCAACCTCTTCGACTCAGCCGGCGACGATCATTTTTCCGCGCGGCTGACGCAATCGCGACTGGCCGGAGAAAACTACGAAATCGACCTGTTCGGCGTGCGCACGGTGACGGTCACCGCCTCGCGCGGGCAAGACACCGCCGAGCTTTTTGGCGTCAGCGACTCGGAAGAGCTGACCGCTCGACCCGAAAGCGCGCAGCTCACCGGCGCCCGCGTCAATTTCAGAGCGCGCGGCTTCGATCAGGTGCGCATCGATGGCGGCGGCGGACTCGATCAGGCGCAGCTCTTCGATTCGCGCGGGAATGATTTACTCACCGCGCGGCCCGGTGATGTTCGGCTGGTCGGCGCCGGTTACGACAATTGGCTCACGGGCTTCGCCAGCGTTCGCGCCCGCTCTTCGACCGGGATCGACGAGGCTTTGTTTTACGACTCGGCGGGAGACGACCAATTCACCGGCCGGACCGATTACGGCCGATTGACCGGAGTCGGTTTCGATCATTGGGCCTACGGCTTTGAGAAGGTCACCGCCTACGCCTCGACCGGCGCCGACTCGGCCGAACTGGTCACCGGCGCTGGCGCCAATCGCTGGGAAGGGCACGGCGATCTGGCCAAGCTAGCAAACGACGTGGCGGTCAACACCGTGTATGGCTTCGACCGCGTGGTCGCCACCTGGCAACAGGGAGAACTCACGGTCGCCGAGCTATTGGCGATCGACTATGCCTTTGCGCGCGTCGGCAACTGGCGAGAGTAACGGCGTCGGCCCCTACCCGCGCGCTCGCTGTGGCAACGTGAACGAATACAAGATCGTCACCGCGCCGGCCGACAGCAGACTCCAAGAGACCCAGTCGGGCGGCATGAACTCCTCGCGCACTGCCGGCACGCCGGCCGCCCCGCCGCGCGGCGCCAGAATCGCCTTGTCGATGAGCAAACATTCCACGCCAAGGATGCAGGCGTAGATGCCGACCGCCAGAAAGAATGAACGCCACATGGTCGATCCGCCGAATGCTGAAGCTGGTTACTTCGGACAGATCGACCACGCGGCGACGATGACTTCACCGCGATGCTAGCAAGTCCGCCGGCGACGATCGCGCAAACCTTGTCGTCAGCAATTGATCGCGCGGCGTCGAACGCGCGCGCTTTGGCCGCGACGCATCCCCAGCGCCATGCTGGCCGTGCCCAGCGCGAACAGCAAGCCCGTGGCGGGCTCGGGCACCGGCAGCGCCGCGCTGGCCGGAGCAAAGTGGTCGGCCCAGATGGTGTAGTCGGCGCCGTCCACCACTCCATCACCGTTAAAGTCGCCTTGCGCGTATCCGCCCGACTGCTGAAAGTGGTCGGCCCAAATGGTGTAGTCGGCGCCATCCACCAGGGTGTCGCCGTTGGCGTCGCCGGGCACGGCCGGGTTGAACTCCAGATTGTCGAGCGCCATGTACATCGGCGTATTGCTCCCCCACTCGCCGACATCGCTCGAAGCTCCCTTGAGCGTCAGATAGCGCGCGCCCGACAGCGACGACAGATCCACCGTCGTCCACTGATCGATGATGTAGTCGCTCGCGCTGTCGCCGCGATAGTCGGCCAAATAGAAATCGACGCTGCCGATCTCCTGCTCGGCCGAGTCGAGACCGGTGATCGTCAGCTTGAACCAGTCGGGCCACTCGCCGGCGGGCACTTGTTCCTCGCCCGGCGGGGGCGCGCCAAACTGGCGCGAGAACGCGTTGCCGTCGCGCATGGCCAACGCGCCGTAGGTGATGTTGGTTAGCGCGGCCGAGACCGGCGTCGCGCCCGGCGGCAACGTGATCCGCGCGAAGTTGTCGTCGTAGAAAAAGCCGACAGCGAAATTGGTCGATCCCCCCGCGCCGCCGCCCCCGGGCAGGTGATAGGCGCTGTATTGGTTCAGATACGAAGGATCAACCAGGTTGGTGTCTTTGGCATAGGCAAAGCCGCGCCAACTGGCGAACGTCTCGCTGTAGTCGTTGTTGAAGTCGACGCCAGCGCTGGTGAATTTGTCTTGCGGCAAATGTTCGCCGCTTTCATACGGCAAAGCGCCAACAAAGCCCAGGTCTTCAAAGGTTACGGTCGTCGCCGCCGCGGGAGCGGCCCACAAACCCAGCGCCGCCAACAGCGCCACAGTGCGTCTGATCATCATTTCCTCGCTCTAAATAAACGTGAGGCAAAGTCAAAACTCGGTGTACGGTTCGCCGCCAGAGCGCGTGCACATGGCGGCCAAAGGGGGTAGCGCGATGGTCTCGGCGATGAATCGCGCCCCGCCATCGCCAAACAGCACATACGCGCCGCCCGGATGGTCGCTGCGAATGTCCTGCTCAAAGACCGGCGCCAGGCCGATCCCAAACGACTGGTCGAACAAATTTCGACCGTTGATCCATTGGTTGTCCGGAAAGGGAGACTCGGCCACCACTGCCGTGTTGCTCGCCCCGTCCTCGATCTGCTCGATGCTCACCGACCGGTCGTACAGCATCACCCCCTTGGGCGGATTGTTGGGGCTGGTGATCCGCTCGCCATACACGCCGCCGTAATCGAGCGCGGCGCGCCCGTCGATCCGATCGCTGTCGCGCGCCGTGCTGGGGCAAAGGTAGAACGGCAACACCGTTGCCGCCGCCGTGGCGTTGCGCGGACTGTCGAATGGTTGGTTCAAATCCACCGTGTCGTAGAGCGCTTGCTGCTCCAGGTACGGCAACAGGTAGAGCGACCATGCCAGTTGCCGCTTGCCGGCATGCTGCGCTCCCGGCAGACGATACTCCACGCCGCCAGTCGGAAAGGTCTTCCATGCGTTGTGATAGCCGTACAGGGCCAAGCCAATCTGCCGCAGGTGGTTGGCGCACGCCGCGCGCCGCGAGGCCTCGCGCGCTTGCTGCACCGCCGGCAGGAGCAGCGCGATCAAAATGCCGATGATCGCCAGCACCACCAACAGTTCAATCAAGGTGAAACCATGTAGCGGCCGGCGCCGCGCACCAGCGCAGCGCGTCGCGCCGCCGCGCGTCGTTGTGGTTCGCCGTTCGTTGGTTGCCGGCATACGTGGACGCTGCGTGCAGCGCGTCGCCGCCATCTGTGCGCCGGCAGGACCCACCGCACGCAGGTGACCCGCCGCGCGCCAGTGCGCGAGAGCAGACCAGGGGCGCGCGGCGACCGGCGCCGCAGACTACGGGGCGACTCGCTGGATTAGCGACTCCTCAGGCGGCCTCCCGGCCGCGCGACCTATTCGATGCAGGCTTTGTCCCTCGCAAAGCGCCTGTCACCACCCGCGTTGGTAGGTCTTCTGACTTCTGAGCGGCGGCGGACCCAGCCTTCTCGCCGCCTGGCAGGCGGCAATGGCCTCAGAGTGGGGTCCGCGCGTTGTGCTCATCACAGCGGCGGGGCCGTTCCGGGTTTGCACCGGATTCCCTGTTTGTCGAGCGATTCCCAGACGAAACCGCCCGACCACCAACGCAACAGCCCGCGATTATATCGCGGCGCGCGAGCGCGTCAAATCGATGGGAATTTCAACGAACAAACGCTGCTTGCTGCTGCCAAGCGCGTTGGCGACCCGATTGTGCGCGGGCGGCGCGGCAACTGGCCAACTTCAATCCTCGCGCCGTGCTACAGTTCCGCCGCGCGGAACGTGTCTCCCTGCCGCATGTCACCTGTCTGAAATCCCTTGCGAAACCAGCGCATTCGCTGCTCCGACGTGCCATGCGTGAAGCTGTCGGGCACCACATAGCCTTGCGACTGCTTCTGCAGCCGATCATCGCCAATGGCGGTCGCCGCGCGCAGCGCCTCTTCCAGGTCGCCCGGTTCCAAGATGCGCTCGCGCTGCTGCGCGTGATGCGCCCACACGCCAGCGTAAAAGTCGGCCTGCAACTCCAACCGCACCGACAACTGGTTGTACTCCGCCTCGCTCACCCGCCCGCGCGCCTGATGCACCTGATCGCTGGTGCCAAGCTGGTTTTGCACATGATGGCCAATCTCGTGGGCGATGACATAGGCCTGCGCAAAATCGCCCGGGGCGCCAAACTGCTCATCGAGTTGCCGAAAGAACGCCACGTCGAGGTACACCTTTTCGTCGGCCGGGCAATAGAACGGTCCCACCGCAGCGCTGGCCATGCCGCAGGCCGAGTTCACCTGTCCGCTGAACATCACCAACGTCGGATCGCGATAGGTGCGTCCCATCTGCTCGAACAGTTCCCGCCACACATCTTCGGTGCTCGCCAGCACGGTGCGCACAAATTGCGACGCCTCGTCGTTCGCTGGCGCGGCCCCTTCTTCTCCGGGAGCGCCTTGTTGCACCTGCGCTCCCCCCGGCGCGCCCCCTTGCTCCAACAGCGCCATCGGGTTCACGCCAAACAACAGCGCCAAGATGATGATGACGAGCGTCCCCAATCCGCCCGTGACCATCATCGGCGCGCCACGACCGCGCCGGTCTTCCACGTTGTCGCTTTGTCTGCCGCCTTGCCAGCGCATGTGCGAATCCTTAATGAGTCGTCAGGAGGGGTAAATCTCGAAGCGACCGAATTGTAGATTCGCGCGCAAACAGACTCAACGATCCGCCGGAAATGGGAATCTCAGAATTTCCCAGGCCCGCCCAAGTGAGTCGTCCTCACTTGCGCCAGTCTCAAGCCTTCGGAACCCAAAGAAATGAACCGCCCTGTTAAAAACAGGCCGCCGTCACTTGCGGTATTATCAAACCTTCGGAACCCCAAAAAACGATCCGTCCTGAGTAATACAAACCGCCTTCACCTGATCAAAAACCGAAGACGGCGCGGGGCGGGGCGTAATAGTAGGGAACCGGCGGTGGGTAATAGGCCGGCGCGTAGTAACGCCGCACGTAAACCGGCGGAGGCGGCGCGCAGTAGTGGTAACAAGGGGCGGGCGGGGCATAGTAGGCCGGGCCGCCGCCGTAGAAGCCAAAGCTCCAATGGCTCCGATGCGCGTGCGCCGATGATGTGACCAAACAGGGGACTAGTAACGCCGCCAGAATTAGCAGACGCCGCCTCATCGAACAGCCTCCATTCCGTAGTGCCGTGAAGGACGTTCCTCGCGATCCCCGCTGGCGGACTATACCGTCGCCGGAGCCACCGGCGGAAGGTCGCCTTGCGCGATGTTTGAGCAACGAACTCCGCTCGACCCGCCGGGCGTTGATCGCTACTCTCTCACCCCCCGGTAAACCATCTCATGCGGCGCAGGACGCTGCCGCCAGCGGCCACAACCGACATCACGGCAAGGAGTTGCCACGTGCGAAAGCCAACGATCTTATTTCGGCCAATTCGCGCTACTTGGGTGAGCTGCGCGATCGCGGTGGTTTGCGCTCAGTGGATAGACCTTGCTCACGGGCAAGATGCCAACGCGACTGTCAAACCAGCGGCGGCGCCAATGGTTTCCGATGCGCTGCGCAAGTTCGACGACGCCGCTGGCGCCGAACTGCAGAATCTGCTTGCCGCGGCCACCGATCCGCCTGCGGCGCTGGTCGATGCCGACAAGACCAAATGGCAAGACCGCCGGCGCGAAGTGTTGACCTGGCTGGAGACCGGCGATCGCTCGGTCGCCCGCTCCGCGCAGTTGGACAAAGAGGCGGCGGACGCGCCTCAATCGGTGCAAAAACTCAAGGCGCAACTGGCGGCGGCGCCCGAGGAGCCGACGCCCCCCGACGCCAGCCGCTCACTAGCGCAGCTTGAACAGGACATGACCGCCAAGCAGGCGGCGCTAGTCGCTCTGGGAGAACGACTCGGCCAGCACGATGGCGAGATCCGCCGCCGCGTCGCGCGCCGAATTGAAATTCCCAAGCTGACCACCGTCGCGATGGGTCGTGTAGCGGAGTTGGAAAAACTGCTCGGCGACGCGCCGCCTGAAAATCTTGGCGACCTGAAGGCTATGGATCGCGCGGCGCTGTTGGCCGAAAAGCTAGCCCGCCGCGCCGAAGTCGAATCGTTGCAAAAAGAGGCGTTGGCCGACGGCGCCACGGCGGAACTCTTGCCGCTCGAACGCGATCAGGCGGCGCGCGACCAATCGCGCGAGGAGAAGTCGCTCAAGCAACTGCGGCAACTGGTCGATCGTCGCCGGCAGGAAGAAGCCGAACGCTCGGCGCGTCAGGCCGAGGCCGCGCTGGTCGACGCCGCGGGCGCTCATCCCAGCGTCCGCGCGGTCGCCGCGCGCAACGCGCAGCTTGCCGATCGCCGCAAGTCCCTGGCCAGCGAGTTGACCGCCAAGAGCCGGCACTTCGAAGCCGAATGGCTGGCGTCTGAGATGGCGCTCAAGCCGTTCGCTAATCTGCGCGAAAAGGACCAATGGTCCGATGTGGCCAATCGCGGCGTGCTGCTCCACAAACACATCAAGATGCTGCCCAACGAAGAACGCTTGCGCAGCGCCATTCAGGCGATCACCAGCGAGCTGGGCGAAGCGCAATTGGCTTATCTCGAGTTTCTTGGCGAGCGCTCCAATCTGGCCGATCCCGAGCGAGAGGTCGAACGTCTGCTCGGCGATCCGGATGAGCATCCCGCGGTGCTGCGCACCGCCCTGCGCCAACATCTGGAAACCAAGCGCGAGAACCTCGACGCCTTGGTGCAAAGCTATCTCGAGTACAGCACTCGGCTGATTAAGCTCAAGGCCGACTGCGAGCGCAATCTGCGCGACACCGCCCTGTATCGCGAATATATCGCCGAGCGCGTGCTGTGGGTGCGCAGCACGGCGCCGCTCGATCTGCGCAGCCGGGCCGACTTGCTGGCCGCGGGCCGCTGGCTCGTCGATCCCAACCATTGGATCGCCACTGGCCAGACTTTGTTGTTCGACGCGGCGCGCTTGCCGCTGTTGTATCTCGTTGCTCTGGCTGGCGGCGTGGCGCTGTTCAGCACCCGGCGCCGCCTGCGCGCCCGCATCCACGAGATGGGATCGATCGCCGCGCGCGGACACACCGACACCTTTCGGCCCACTGCCGTCGCCGCCGCTTGCACCGTGCTGGTCGCGCTGGTCTGGCCGCTGGTCGTCAGTTTTCTCGCCTGGCGGCTCATCGTTGCCGGTTCGCACTCGCTGGCCGGGGCGCTGGGCTGGGGGCTGCTGATCACCGTGGTGGTCTATCTGCCTTTGGAGCTATTGCGCCAGGTCTGCCGGCCGCTCGGGCTGGCCGACGCCCACTTCGACTGGCCCCGGCATAGCATCGCGCTGTTGCGCCGCAGCCTGCGTCAACTTATCTTGCTCACGCTGACGCCCGTGCTGGTCACCGCCATGATGTACGGCCAGGACAACGACGATTGGAGCAATGCGCTCGGACGTTCGGCCTTTGTGCTGGTGATGTTCGCGGTGTCGCGGTTCATCTGGCAGGTGCTCAAACCAAGCGGCGGCGTGCTCGAAGAAACGCTCGCTCGCTATCAAGGCCAATGGCTCGACCGGTTGCGCTGGCTCTGGTTTCCGGTTTCGGTGGGCGCGCCCCTCGCGCTGGCGGGCCTGGCGCTGGCCGGCTTCTATTACACAGCCATGCAGCTTGCCTGGCGGCTCGAAAGCACCATCGAATTATTGCTGGGACTGCTGCTCACCCACGCCATGCTGTTGCGGCTGTTGGTGATCGTCCGCCGCCGGCTGGCGATCGAGCAGGCGCGACAGCGCCGCGCCGCCCTGACTGAGAATCGCGACGCCACGGCCGCCGCCGATAGCGCCACGGACAGCGCGCGGCTCGACCTGGCCGTGGTCAGCACGCAAACTCGTCATCTGTTGCAAAGCGCTGTCATTTGCGGCGGCATGATCGGCATGTGCGCGGTGTGGGTCGATGTGCTTCCCGCCCTCGAACAACTGCATCAATACGTGCTCTGGGGGCGCGAGACCGACAACGCCATCACCCTCGGCTCGTTGCTCGGCGGTCTGCTGGTCGGCATGATGACCTTTCTGGCCGCACGCAACATCCCCGGTCTGTTGGAGATTAGCGTGCTGCAAAAGCTGCCGCTGCAACCGGGCAGCGGCTACGCGATCACCACGATTAGCCGTTATGTCATCGTGATCATCGGCGCCACTTGGACCTCGCGCCAGATGGGGCTCCAGTGGGGCCAGGTGCAATGGCTGGTGGCGGCCATCTCCGTGGGTCTGGGCTTTGGGCTGCAAGAAATCTTCGGCAATTTTATTTCCGGCCTGATCATCTTGTTCGAGCGTCCGATTCGCGTCGGCGACACGATCACCGTGGGGGGCACCAGCGGGGCCGTCTCCCGCATCCGCATGCGCGCCACCACCATTGTCGATGGCGACCGCAAGGAGCTGATTGTCCCCAACAAGGAATTCATCACCGGCCAGGTCGTCAACTGGACCTTGTCCGACGACGTGGTGCGCGTCTCGCTGATCTTTGATCTGGAGTACGGCACCGATATCTCGCTCGCCCAGCGGCTGATTCTCAAGGCCGCGTACGACCATCCCAACGTCATGGAGGAGCCAGCGCCTTCTGCGTATATGGAAGGTTATCGCGACGACGCCTTGCGATTTCAGTTCGCCGCCTTTCTGCCCCATCTGTCGCTCGGCTCGCGCACGCGACACGAACTGCTCGAAACCATCACGCGCAGCTTTCAATCAGCGGGCATCCGCATCGCACAGCGGCCATGCGAAATTCAACTGCGCGGTCGCGACGTGCTGCCGGCCGAACAGCGCCGCTCCGCCTGACCAGCGACGACTAACTTGCTCCGTCCGCGGTTGACGCAGCCTCGCGCGCCTGCGCGTCCGATAGCTCGCATTGCCGCGACAACGGAAACGGGCTCGGTCCGGTGATGAGCCGCGCCGAACGGTTGCGCGTGGCGTAACTCCAGCCCCACTGCAAAAGCACCAGCAAACGGTTCTGAAACTGCACAATGTTGAACAAGTGGATGAAGAGCCACATCAGCCAGGCAAAGTAGCCGCTAAAGCGCCAGCCCCTCACATCCGCCACCGCCGCCCCGCGGCCAATCGTCGCCAACTCGCCGCGATTCTTGTAGACGAACGCGGGCAAGTTTTCGCCGTGGAGCCGGGCCAAGATCAAGCGCGCGGCATACGCGCCCTCTTGCATCGCCACCGGCGCCACGCCCGGCAGTGGGCTCTTCAAGCCGCCATGTTGAAAGTTCGCCAGGTCGCCGATCACCAACACCTCGGGGTGCCCCGCGACGCTCAAGTCGGGCTCGACGATCACGCGCCCACCGCGATCAACACTCGCTCCCAGTCGCTCAGCCAATACCTTGCCCAACCGAGACGCGGCCACGCCGGCGGTGAAGAACACCGTCCGCGCCGGCGCCACCTCCAGGCGATCTTCAAATCGCACCGTCACCGCGTCTGCGGTAATCGCCTCCACGCGCGCGTCGGTCCAGACCGTTGCGCCCAAGCGAGCCAGCGACTGTTCGGCCGCGATCGACAACGACTCGGGATAGTTCGACAACACCCGCGAGTTGGCTTCGATCAACAGCACGCGCGCTGACCGCGTGTCGATTTTGCGAAAATCACGCGCCAAAGTGTGATGGCACAGTTCGGCGATCGCGCCCGCCAACTCCACCCCCGTGGGGCCGCCCCCCACCAACACAAAGGTCAGCCAGGCTCGGCAGCGCTCGGGCTGCGACTCTTGTTCCGCGGCCTCAAACGCCAGCAAGATCCGTCGGCGCATGAGCGTGGCGTCTTCGACCGACTTGAGCCCCGGCGCCACGCGTTCCCAGTCGTCGTGCCCAAAATAGAACGAACGCGCGCCAGCGGCCACGATCAGGGTGTCGTAAGGAACCTCGCCATCGCGGGTAATGACACACCGCCGGGCTGGGTCCAGATCGACCACCTCGGCCAGCAGGACGCGGATATTGGCATGCCGCTTGACGATCGCCCGCAGCGGTGTGGCGATGTTGGCGGGCGACAAACCGCCCGTCGCCACCTGATATAGCAGCGGCTGAAATAGGTGATAGTTCTCTCGATCGAGCAGCGTCACATCGACGGCGCTGCCGCCCAACCGCTTGGCTGCCCGCAATCCACCAAACCCGCCCCCCACGATCACCACGCGGTGCCTGGCCATCGGCGCCCTCCCTTCGGCCCCTGCAATCAGTGCGCGCAAGCGTTGTACTGACGATTCCAGCATCCTGAGGCAGGCTAGTGAGATTCGCTAGCGGCCGTCGGCGCAATCAGGTCTTGCAACCCGCGCTCCACCGTGGCGCAAAATTGCTCCAGCGGCAAGTCATTGGCATCGCAGCCAAACGGATCTTCAATCTCCACGCCGATTTCCTCAATTCCTAAAAACACGTAGCTGACGAGGAAGCAGACCACGACCGTCGCCCACTCAAAGGTCTGCACCAGCGCAAACGGCAACGTGTAACAGAAGATCAATAGCGCCCGTCGCAGATGCACCATATAAGCAAACGGCAGCGGAGTGCGATGAATGCGCTCGCAGGCGCCGATGTAATCCATCAAAAGCTGCGTGTTCTGGTCGATCATCGCCAAGAGATAATCGCTGATATAACCGCGATCGCGCGCCGTCCGCAGCGTCTCGCTGATCTTGATGGCCACCGCCAACGGCACATGATTGGCGTCGAGCACCTGGGTCACTTCTTCCACCGGCAATCGTGAAGCCACGGGGCCAATCTGCCGTTCGCCTCGCAGGCTGTGCATCGAGGCATAGGAAAAGGCGACTGTCCAATCGATCGCCCGAGCGGCCAATTGTCGATCTTGTGGCAGGAACACCGCGCAGCCACGCCCCAAATTGCGGGTTTCGTTGACGATGGCGCCCCACATTCGCCGCCCCTCCCAAAATCGGTCGTACGACGAATTGGTGCGCATCACCAGCAACAAACCCAACGCGGTCGCCATAATGGTGTGCATGGTTGGCTGCACGGCCAACCAAGTACATCCCCACTCGTAGGCCAGCATGACGATAGTGGCCCAAATCACACTGACCACCACACGGCCAAAAATCTCTTGCACCATCGACCCACGAATGTCGAATAGGTGCGAGCTCCAATCTTTTGGGTTGTACGCGATCATGAAACGGTTGGCGCCAGTAAGGTTCGGAAACCGCCACATTGTTCAAGAATCGGCGCCGGCAAACAATCGGAATTCCGCTGATTTCAGCGATTCTGGGCCGCGCCGGTAGTGAGACGCCGCACGGTGGGGTATCTTCGCGTCTAAAGAATATTGGAACCGCCGCCGACACGACACGCGTCCCAGGCGGCCATCACCGATAAGCACACACCTCGCGTTGGAGAAGATGCGCATGCGTTCGCTGCTATTGGCCTGGAGCCTACTGGGAGGCGTCAGCGATCAAACCTATCTCGCCTGGGTCTCCGAACCGGTCAAAGAAACCGCTCTCCCCGCCAGCGTGGGCGAAAAGCTGTCGACCAACGATCTGGCGCGGCTGGTCGACGCCAAGCCACCGCTCCCCTACACCGATGTGACCAGCGGCGTGCGACTGCCAGACGGCGCGCTGTGGGTGGGCGCCAAACGGGGGCTCATGTTTCGCGCGCCGCAAGCGCCCCGCTGGCGCCTGTTCCATTCGCGTCGCTGGCTGCCCAACGATCATGTCGTCGACATCGCCATCGACGCCGCCGGCGCGATTTGGGCCAAGACGCCCGCGGGCGTGGTCCGACTATCGCGCCGCGAAACCACTCTCGAAAAGAAGATCGCCGGCATCGAGCAGGAACTGCAACGCCGCCATGTGCGCCATGGCTTGGTCGGTTCGACCGATCCGGGCGATCCCACCAAGCCCGACGGCGGCATCTGGCAGGGCTCTTCCGACAACGACGGCCTGTGGACCAGCATCTATGTCGCCGCCGAGGCGCTGCGCTACGCGGTGACGCAGGATCCCGAGGCCAAGAAGAACGCCGCCGCCTCGCTTGAGGCGCTCCTCTTTCTGGAAGAGGTCACCGGCATCCCTGGCTTTGTCGCGCGCAGCTTTTATCCGGGCGACATCTCGTTCAACCCAGCCGACGTCCATGGCGGCGAATGGCATCGCACCAAGGATGGCAAATGGTGGTGGAAGGGAGACACCTCCAGCGACGAGCTTGACGGGCATTACTTCGCCTACGCCATTTACTACGACGTGGCGGCCGACGAGGCCGAGCGCGAGCGCATCCGCGGCGTTGTCCGGCGCATCACCGATCGCATCCTCGATAACGACTACTACTACGTCGGCGCCACCGGCAAGCCGACCACCTGGGGCGTCTTCGCGCCCGAAAAGCTTAACCACGATCTGTATTGGATTGACGATCGCGGTCTCAACTCGTTGGAGTTGCTGTCGCACCTTAAAGTGGCCGAGCACATCACCGGCGACGCCAAGTACCGCAAGGCGGCGCAAGAACTGATCGACAAGCATGGCTATGCCATTAACACCGTGCTGCAAAAGTGGATCTGGCCGCCCGATTCGATCAACCATAGCGACGACGAACTCGCCTTCCTCGTCTACTACCCCTTGATGTGGTACGAGCGCGACCCCGAGCTGCGCAAGGTGTACATGGCCGGGCTGGAGCGCTCCTGGCAGATCGAGCGCCCCGAACGCAGCCCGTTGTTCAACTTCATCTACGCCGCCGGCCTCCAAGCAGAGCATGTGGCCGATCCCAGCAAGCGCCCGGAAAAGGCGTTTCTCGAGCCGGCCAGCTACGATCGCGATCTGTGCATCGAATGGTTCCGCGAGGTTCCGGCCGACACCACCCAATGGGCGGTGCGCAACAGCGACCGCAATGATCTGGGCGAACTAGCCGAGAATCGGCACGGGGCAAAGCACAGCCGCTTTGTGCTTCCCATCGCCGAACGCCGCGTGATGCGCTGGAACGGCGACCCGTACGAACTCGATGGCGGCGGCGATGGCCGCAGCCGCGACGACGGCGCCTTTATCCTGCTTCCCTACTGGATGGGCCGCTACCACCACTTCATCGATTGACCAAGAGCTTGCGGACTATGCCGCACCAAGCTGCCCGGCAACTGGCGGCTCGGTCGGTTACGCCTGCCTTTACAAAGGCCGCTCGCGCGTGTTCGGCCCATTCAAGATCGTCGATCTCAGCGTGCCACTCGAAGACGCCGCGCCCTCGGAGCCGCTGCCCGCGCGCATTCGCTACATCAAGCACGATGGCGAAGGGCTCGACCAGATGCGGCAGTTCTTCGGCGTCCGCCCCGACGATCTCATCTATTCCAACGGCCAAGGCTGGGCGGTGGAGGAGATACAGGCCATCACCCATACCGGCACGCACGTCGACGCGCCGTATCACTATGGCAGCACTTCCGAGGGTCGCCCGGCGCGCACCATCGACCAAGTGCCGCTCGAGTGGTGCTTTGCCCCGGGCGTGCGGCTCGATTTGCGCGATAAGCCGCCGGGCGAACTAATCGCCATCGACGACCTCCGGCGCGCGCTCGGCGAAGCGGAGCATACGCTATCCCCCTTCGATATTGTGCTGCTCTGGACCGGCGCCGATCGTCGACTTGGCTCGGCCGACTACTTTGCCCAACCGGGGCTCGGCCGAGAAAGCACGCTGTGGCTCGTCGAACAAGGGGTCAAGGTGATCGGCATCGACGCTTACACCCTCGATCGTCCGTTCTCCAATATGCTGGCCGACTATCAGCAAACGGGAGATGGGCGCTGCATTTGGCCGGCCCACTTCGCCGGCATCACTCGCGAGTACTGCCAGATCGAAAAGCTGGCCCATCTCGACCAGATTGGCCGGTCACGCGGGTTTTTCGTCTCCTGCCTCCCCGTTAAAATCCAAAAAGCCAGCGCCGGCTGGTGCCGGGCTGTCGCCCTGGTTCCCGGCAACTAGAATGGCGCCACAGGCCGGCGATCCCCAACGATCGCCCGCCGACGAGGGCCCATTTCTCCGCGATGAATTCGCTTCGCATTTCCACAACCCTTTCCAATCGATGACCAACTCCAGCGCTGCTTCCGCATTGCCAACCGCTCCCATCTTCGTGGTCGGATCGCCACGTTCCGGCACCACCTTGATGAAGTCGATTCTCGACGCCCATCCCCGCATCTTCTGCCCCACTTGGGAAACGGGTTTGTTCGTCTCCTTCGAAGCGCAACTGAACGGCGACTTGCGCAAGTTGATGAACGAAGGCGATCCCTTTCCGCTCGATCGCGCCGCCATGTGCCAATGGGCCCGCGATTCGGTGGAGCTACTGTTCGAGCGACTGCGCAAACACTCGGGCAAACCGCGCTGGGCCGAGAAAACCCCCGCGCACGTGCTGAGCATGGACCTCATCGCCGAGGTCTACCCCGAGGCGCAGTTCATTCACATCATCCGCAACGGCTATGAAGTGGTCCGCTCGCTGCAAAACATGCCCTGGGCGCCGCGCCGCATCAAGTGGAGCATCGCCCGCTGGATGGACAGCGTCCGCGCTGGCCGTCAATCGGGCGCCAAGCTCGCGCCAGGGCACTACCATGAGCTGCGCTACGAAGACCTGACCAAGCAGCCAGAGCCGGTAGTCCGCGCCATCTGCGATTTTCTCGGCGAAGAGTTCGACTCTCAAATGCTCGATTTTCACAAACCGCGCAACAACTCCTGGAGCGCCGAGTTCAAGCCCATTCAAGATCGGCCCGTCAACAAGTATCAGGAGCTGGGCTGGCTAGAACGGCGCATTTTTGAACACCGCGCCAAGCCGCTGATGAAAGAGTTGAGCTACCGTTAGCGATCGGCCAGCCGCGCTAGGCAGTCTTGCATGTAGTCGATGCTCTCGCTCGCCAGCCGTTCGACGCCGGGAGTGTAGTCGAACACCTCGACCGACACCCAACCGCGATAGTCGATCTCGCCGAGCGCTTCGAAAATCGGCACAAAGTCGATCTCGCCAAATCCCGGCCCCAGCTTGTTGGCGTCGTTGGCGTGAAAGTGCTCCAGATACGGAGCGCTAGCGCGAATGATCTGCGGTATCGGCGTCGACTCGCTCGACATCGCCTTCACGTCCAAATGCAACCGGCAGTGCGGCGAGCCGATCCGCTCGACCAGCTCGATCCCCGCCGCCGCCGTGTTCAAAAAGTTCCCCTCCGCTGGCCCCAGCGGCTCGATCGCCAGCACCACGTCGCAATCCTCGATCACCGCCAGCGCCGCGCCAAACACGCTGGCCGCGTGCTCCATCCCTTGCTCGTGAGTGACCCCCGCGGGTAAGTTGCGCTGCAGCGGCGAGCCAAACACCAACACGCGGCCTCCCACATCGCGGCACAACCGCGCGAGTTCCGCTACATAGTCGCTGGTCCGCCGACGCACCGCCTCGTCGGCGCTGGTGACGTGGAACCCCTCGGTCTTCGCCAGCAACCAGTGCAGGCCAATCACGTCCAACTCGTGCTGGTCCGCCAGTCGCCGCACGTTGGCGCGCTCGTCAGCGGTGATCTGCCTGGCGTCCGCCGCCAAGGTGAAGGGCGCGATCTCGATGCCGGTGTATCCGCATGCCTGAGCGAATGCGAAGGCTCGGTCGAACGGCCAGTCTTGAAACGTCTCGTTGCAGATGGCGAACTTCATCGCAGGCCGCTCGTGGTTGCTGGTCAAATGCCCGGCAGCGTCGGTCCACCGGCGCGCTTGCGACCGCGCCGCAGCGGCCGCCCCGCCAGACGATCTTCGAGCCGCACCCCATTGGCGGTGTCGGGCGAACTGGTGAGCGGATTCTCGGGACCGTTCAGCGGATCGCCCGCTTGAATCTCTTTCAAGCGCTCGTTCACGCGCGCCGCGTAGTCGCTCGATAGTTCAAACCCCAAGAACCGCCGCCCCAATTTCTTCGCAACCGCCAACGTGGTGCCGCTGCCCGAGAACGGGTCGAGCACCACGTTGCCCGCATCGCTCGACACGCGAATGATGCGCCCCAAGAGTTGCTCGGGCATCTGGCAGCCATGCCAGCCGGCCCGCTCCTTGAATGTGCCGCACACGCGCGAATAGAACCAGGTGTCTTCGTCCGGCTGAAAGCCCTCTGGCATGTCTTGCGGCCGCAAGATCCAAGTGTCGTCGGGCAGCCGACCCTTGGGGTTCGAGCGGCTGTCGCCATACACGAGTTGCCGGGCCGAGGGGACGCGAATCGCGTCGGAATTGAATTTGAAGTTTTTGACGTCTTTGACAAAGTGAAACAGGTGCGCGTGCGAACGATTGAATTTGTTCACGCAGTTCACGCCAAACGTGTAGTACCAGATGACCCAGCTTCGGCAGGTTAATTTCAGCTCGCGCTGCGTGATCACCTTCAGTTCGGCGGCGTACTCATCGCCAATCGCCAGCCAAAACGATCCGCTCGGCGAAAGCACGCGCTCAATCTGCGAGAGCCATTGACGGCACCAGTTCAGGTATTCGTCGGCGTCGAGCCGATCGTTGTAAACGTCGTACTCATATCCGATGTTGAACGGCGGATCGGCAAAGACCAGATCGACCGAAGCCTCGTCGACCTCGGCCAAACCGGCCACGCAGTCCTGGTTGTAAACGCGATCGAGCGCAAGCGACAAAGCGTTATCCTCCCTGAGATCGCGGCGCTTGCCTGGCGCGCCTGCATCCACCGTGGAGCGTACTTATGGTAGCAGGCGCGGCCACACGCACAAGCAACCGCAGATCGCTCGATTTTCTGGTCGCATTTGAGCGACGCGGCGCGGCAAGTTACGATCACATTTCCCGCCCTCCCCATCCCGCCCGCCACCCCGCGAGAATCGTAATGCGTTTGCTGTTCGCCTTCGCCCTCTTGCTCCTCCCGCCCAGCACCGCGCAGTCTCGGGCAGCCGATACGGCGCCGCCCGCCACCAGCGCCAGCGCCGATTTCTCCGCCGAGTTGCCGCGCATCCCCCCCGTAGAGCCGCGCGACGCCGTGGCCACCTTCGACGTGCAGCCTGGCTTTCGCATCGAACAGGTCGCCGCCGAACCTTTGCTGCGCGACCCGGTGGCGATGAGCTTTGACGAGCAGGGCCGGCTCTATGTGGTCGAGATGATCGACTATTCGGAACAGGCCAAAGATTTTCTCGGCGAGATCCGCCGGCTGGAAGACGCCGACGGCGATGGACGCTTCGAAAAGAGCGTGGCTTTCGCCGAAAAGTTTTCCTGGCCCACCGCGGTCATCTGTTACGACGGCGGAGTGTTCGTCGCCGCGGCGCCCGACATTTGGTATCTCAAAGACGCCGATGGCGACGGCCATGCCGAAACTCGCCGCAAGGTCTTCACCGGCTTTGCCCGCAACAATGTGCAAGGTCTCGTCAACAGCTTCCAATGGGGGCTCGACAACCGCATTCACGGGGCCACCTCTTCCTCGGGCGCCGACGTTCGGCGCGCCGACAGCGACGGCCCGACGATCTCGCTCAGCGGACGCGACTTTTCCTTCGATCCCCGCGCGCTCGACATCCGGCCTGAGAGCGGCGGCGCGCAGCACGGCATGACCTTTGACGATTGGGGGCGCAAGTTCGTCTGCCACAACAGCGATCATATTCAACTGGTGATGTTCGAAGACCGCTACATCGCGCGCAATCCCTGGCTGGCGGCGCCCGGCGCGCGGGTGAGCATTGCCGAAGACGGCCCCCAGGCAGAAGTCTTTCGCATCAGCCCGGTTGAGCCGTGGCGACTCGTGCGCACGCGGTTGCGCGTCGCCGGCGCCGTGCCGGGACCCGTTGAAGGAGGCGGCCGCGCCGCCGGCTACTTCACCAGCGCCACCGGCGTCACCATCTATCGCGGCAACGCCTTTCCCGCCGATTATCGGGGCAATGCCTTCGTCGGCGACGTGGGCAGCAATATCGTGCATCGCAAAAAGATCGAGGAGCGCGGCATCGAGCTAGTGGCCCGCCGCGCCGATGTCGGCCGCGAGTTTGTCGCCTCGCGCGACACTTGGTTCCGCCCCGCGCAATTCGCCAATGCTCCCGACGGCGCGCTCTACATCGCCGATGTCTATCGCGAGGTGATCGAACACCCCGATAGCTTGCCGCCCGTCATCAAAAAGCATCTCGATCTCACCAGCGGCCGCGACCGGGGGCGCATTTACCGCGTCGTGCCAGACGGCTATCGGCAACCGCCGCTGCCGCAGCTAGCGACCGCCAGCGCTGGCGAATTGGTCGCGCTATTGGCGCACGAAAACGCCTGGCAGCGCGAGGCCGCCGCGCGACTGTTGTACGAGCGACAAGATCGCGCCGCCGTGCCGGCCCTGGAGAAACTGGCCACCGACTTGCAGGCCGCGGTTCCTCAAGCCCGGATGCACGCGCTTTACGCCCTGGCCGGGCTTGGCGCGCTCCGTGCAGAAACGGTGCTAGCGGCGCTGGCCGATCCGCATCCGCGCGTCCGCGAACACGCCGTGCGGCTAGCGGAACGACAGGTCGATCGCTCGACCGAGCTGATTGAAAAACTCGCCGCCCTGACGGCCGACCCCGATCCCCGCGTGCGCTACCAACTGGCATTCACGCTCGGCGAATTACCGCTGCCGGCGCGCGGCGCTCCCCTTGCCGCCTTGGCCCGCTCCGACGCCGCCGACCGTTGGATGCGGCTGGCCATCGAGTCGTCGCTGGCCGAAGGCGCCGGCGACTTGCTCATCGAACTGGGGGGCGACAGCCAGTTCTGCGCCAATCCACAAAATCAAACGCTGCTAGCCGATCTGGCCGGGCTGGTCGCCCGCCGCAAGGACCAGGCCGAATTGACGCGCGTGCTGGCCAAGATCGAATCGCTCTGCGACTCGCACCCTGGCCTCGCCGGAAACCTGCTGTTGGCGCTTAGCGATGGCCTCACCGGCAAGACGCTAGGCGACCTGTTGGCCGAAGCCGGCGCGACCAAGCTCACCCAGCGCATCGAAAAGCTCGTCGCCGACGCGCGCGAGGTTGCTTTTGATCCCTCTCAACCGGTCGCCGAGCGCGCCGCTTCGGTTCGCGCGCTGCGGCTGGCCAGCTCGGCAGACGACGTGGCGCCGCTGGTCGCGCTGCTTTCCCCGCGCGAAGACACGCTCATTCAAGTGGCGGCGCTCCAGCAGCTTGCCACGCTAGCGGGCGCCGACGTCGTCGATCCGCTCATCGAAAATTGGTCGTCGCTGCCGCCCGCAATCCGAGGCGGCGCGCTGGAAATCCTCTTTGCCCGACCCGATCGCCTGCCCAAGGTGCTCGATGCCTTGGAGCAAGGCCGGCTGGCGCCGCGCGACCTCGATGCCCCGCGCGCCAAGTTTCTGCTGGCTCACGCCGACGGCGCCATTCGCGAGCGCGCCGCCAAACTGCTGGCCGCTCATACTCCGGCCGACCGCGCCAAGATGCTGGAACAATATCGCGCCGCGCTGACGCTCGCCGGCGACGCCGCGCGCGGCAAGCAGGTCTTCGCCAAATCGTGCGCCAGTTGCCACAAGCTCGATGGGCAGGGCCACGAACTGGGCCCCAATCTGGCCACCATGCAAAATCGCGGGCCAGAATCGATCCTCACCAACGTCATCGATCCCAATCGCGAAGTGAATCCCCAATACGTCGCCTATCTGGTCGTCACCGACGAGGGCCGCACCATCTCGGGCATGATTCGCGGCGAAACCGCCAACAGCCTGTCGCTGGTCCGCGCCGAGAATCAAAGCGACACCGTCCTCCGCTCGCAGATCGAAACGCTCCAAGCCACCGGGCAATCGCTCATGCCCGAGGGATTGGAAAAGGACATTACCCCCCAGGCCATGGCCGATCTGATCGCTTATTTGATGAGCGTCAAATAGCGCGCGGCGTCATTCTGGGGGCGTTTCCTGGCGCCAGCGACGCAAGATGACGAAGGCCGCGCAGCCACAGGCCACCGCCCCCAACATGAGCGACCACGCCTGTGCGCCCTGCCGCGCCACCACACGCTGGCTGAGCGCGGCGACTGCTTCTGCATCCGGCAAGTGGCGCAGGTCGTCGCTCGGTATCGGCCACCACGTCGCCCAGGCAAACAAGCCGCCAGCCACAAGCAGCACGGCGGCGCAGCACCACAATAACCATCGATCCAGTGCGCGCCGCGGTTCGCTGGTGCTGTTCAAGGGGCGCTAAGCCGGTTTGCCGTTCCCTGGCCCCGGGGGCCGCGAAGCCTCGACATGCAGGTTGCCTTTGCGGAACGCGTTGGCCATCGCCTTCGGCACTTCCGACTCGGCCAGCACCACGCGGGCCCGGTTCTCAATCACCGTGGCGCGATTCTCCTGCTCGCAGGCGATTGCCTCGGCGCGGCGACCCTCGGCCCGCGCGCGGGCAACGCGCATGTCGGCCTCGGCCTGGTCGGCTTGCAGCCGCGCGCCAATGTTCTCTCCCACGTCGATGTCGGCGATGTCGATCGACACAATTTCAAACGCGGTTTGCGCATCGAGACCGCGCGCAAGCACCGCCTTGGAGATGCGATCGGGGTTTTCCATCACCTCCAAATGGTTCGCCGCCGAACCGATTGACGTGATGATCCCCTCGCCCACGCGGGCGATGATCGTCTCTTCGGTGGCGCCGCCAATCAGTTGGGCGATGTTGGTGCGCACCGTCACCCGCGTCCTCACCCGCAACTCCACGCCATTCTTGGCGATGGCGCTCAAGGTGTTGCGGTCGCTCTTGCGCGGGTCGGGGCAGTCGATTACCTTGGGATTGACGCTGGTCTGCACCGCCTCCAGCACGTCGCGCCCCGCCAGGTCGATGGCGGCCGCGCGATCAAAATCCAAATCGATGTCGGCCCGGTGCGCGGCGATCAGAGCGCGAATCACATGCGGCACGTTGCCGCCGGCCAGATAGTGCGCCTCCAGCCGCCGTGTGGTGATGCCCGTGTGCGGATCGTTGCCGATGCCCGCCTGCATGGCCATGATCTTCGATTGCACGATCACCCGCGCGTTGACCTGCCGCATGCTCATGCCGATCAGGCTCCACCAACTCACCCGCGCGTTCGACATGAACGCCTGGAACCAGATCGGCCCATAGATCAGCGCCACGATCAGGATCACTCCCCCGATCAGGAGCAGGAACAAACCAAACACCACGGCGATCGAAGCGGCAGTCACGGCAAAGAGCCCTCGCAGATTCAGCCGGCGCGGGACCACTGCCCGCACTCGGCCGATAGCTTACCGTTAGCAACTGGCCGCGAACAGCTTGTTTGCCCGGCTGGCGCCAAAAACGCAAGCGGCCGGATTGCTTTGGCAACCCGGCCGCCACTGCGAAGATTTCACTGCCCCAAGGGGTCCAACCTGCCCGGAACTCCGGGCGGCCGGATTAAAAGTCGTGATACAGCGTCGTGCCGTCGTTCGACACCGCGCTCGAGTTCACAATGAATTGTCCCGACTTGTTGTCGTAGGCCCAGCCCTGCGTCGGCGAGGCGTCGCCCGTCAAAACGGTGCCCGCCGTCTCGATGCGGATATCGGCGTTCTTGGCGCCCACCGAGCATTTGGGAAACGGCTGACCGGGTCGCAAGTACGGCGCCAAGTCGGTCTTGAACGTGGTGGCCGAGGCGTCGCTGCCGGGTAGTTGCCCATTGTGGTCGGCGGCGTACCGTTCGATTGCGCCGCGTAGCGACGACACCGTTTGTCGCATCGCGCCGTCCGTCGCGCTTTTGGTGGTGCTGAAGAGTCGCGGCACGGCGACCGCCGACAGCACTCCCAGGATCATGATCACCACAACCAGCTCGACCAGAGTGAATCCGCGACGCTTCTTCATGACGTTACCGACCGGGTAAGTGTGTTTGCGATTGTTTGCCCCTCCACTACGAAACTAGGTCGCAGTCACGATCGTGCAAATCGCAAGGTGAAAATTTTTTAGCGCTGTGGCGGTTCCGCACACTGGCGCCGCGCCGAACGTCACAAACGCTATGTTCGGCGCCCCAATTGGCTACCACAGCCCCAATTCGTGCAGGCTGCTCGCCAAATCGGCCGGGTCGCGAAACACCCGAAACGCCCCCGCGCGGAACAACTCGTCTTGCCCATAGCCGCCGCTCAAAAGGCCAATCGACAAGATGCCCGCCCGCCGCGCCGCCAACAGATCCCACACGGCGTCGCCCACCACATAGCATTCCGACAGCGGCACGCCCAGGCGGCCTTGGCAAGCCAAAAACAGATCGGGCTCCGGCTTGGCCCGAGCCACATCGCCGCGCTGCACCACCACAACGTCGTCGCCGATCCCCAGCACGCGCAGCGATTCGTCGATGTCGGGGCGCCGCCCGCTCGTTGCGATGCCATAAATTACGCCGTTATCGCGCAAGGCGCCCAGCAATTCGACCGCGCCCGGCAGTGGTTGGCGATACGGCAGAAACTCGGCGAAGTATCGCGCGTGCGATTGCTCCAACTCCGCGAACTGCGCGTCGGTCAACGATCGGCCCAACTCGCGCGCCACCGCCCGCGCGAAGAGACCGCCGCTCATGCCGATCCGGCGATGAATCCGCCAACCATCGATGTCCATTTGCGCGTCGTGGAACGCCCGCATCCACGCAAACACATGCCCATACACGGTGTCGACCAGCGTCCCATCGAGGTCAAAGATCACGGCGCGCACTAGATATTGTCTCCCATGGTGTGAAATCCGCCCCCATGATAGCAATTGCCGCGCCGACGGCGGGCGCGCAAATGGCCAAGCTTTCGCCCTGAGCGGCGAATTACCCACAGGGCCGGCGCGCGCTTGGCCGTTGTCCGGCGCAGCCATGCCGGGTAAAAAACAGCACGCGGCGAGCTCGCCCGCTTTCGCACCTCTTTCTCAACCCAAACTGCCGGATGAGCGACAAAAAGAACCCCGCCAAGCGACGCAAGAACGAGTCGCCAGCCAGCGGCGCCGCCGCGGCGGACGCAAACACGGCGCCCAAGCCCGACGGCACGCGCGAGACCATCGAGTCGATCATCATCGCGCTGATCCTGGCGTTCCTGTTCCGCACCTTCGAGGCCGAGGCGTTCGAGATACCCACCGGTTCGATGGGCCCCACGTTGATGGGCCGCAACAAGGACGTGGAGTGTCCCAAATGCGGCTTTCCCTACGAGGCCGGGGTCAGCTTCGAGGTCGACGATTTTGGCCGCCCTCGCCACTTCGATCAGTACATGCTGCAGCAATACCTCCGTCCCGGCGAAAACGGCGTCCGGCTGCGCAACCTGGTGGGCAAGCCGATCTATGCCCAAACCACCACCTGCCCCAATTGCCGTTACACCTGTTGGGTCGATCCGCATCAAGAGCCATCCGGAGCGCTGCCGGCGGAGCATCCCTATTCGTATAGCGGCGACCGTATCTGGGTCAGCAAAGCGCCGTATGTGGTCAACGATCCCGAGCGCTGGGACGTGGCCGTGTTCAAGTATCCGCTCGGCGCGAACATCAACTACATTAAGCGCATCGTCGGCCTGCCGAACGAAAAGGTCCGCATCCATCGCGGCAACATCTACACCAGCCCGCGCGGCAAGAGCGCGTTCGCCATCCAGAGCAAACCAGCGCACAAGGTGCTGGCCACGCTGCAACCGGTGTACGACACAAGCTACTCGCTGCCAGAACTGCGCGAAAAGGGTTGGCCCCAGCGTTGGCAAAATGTCGCCGCCGACGCCGCGCCCCAATGGCAAGGCCATGATGGCGGCGCCTTCGCGGTCGACGCCACTGGCGGCCAGGCCGTGCTCGGCTATCGCCATCTGCCCCCCGACGCCGAGGCTTGGCGCTACCTGAACCAGGGCAAGCTCCCCGCCGATTTTGTCGTCGATCCGCAACTCATCACCGATTTTTGCGCTTACAACACGGCCGCCGATCAGGCCGCCGCCGGCGAGCCCGAGCCGCGCTCGCTGGGCCTGCATTGGGTGGGCGATCTTTCGCTGGCTGGCCGCTTCGACGTGCAGTCAGACAAGGGGCAAATCGCGCTGGTGCTCATCGAAGGCGGGCGCGAAATGCAAGCCCGCATCGACCTGGCCACCGGCAAGGCCACGCTTTCCATCTCTGGACTGGATGACTTCCAGCCCACCGCCAACACCGCGCTCCAGGGCGCCGGCGTGTACGACCTGCGCTTCGCCAATGTCGACGATCAATTGCACCTCTGGGTCAATGGCGACGTGGTGGAGTTCAACGCCCCCACCACCTATCCCGAGCTAGGCAACCATCGCCCCACTGAGGCCGACCTGACCCCCGCGCAAATTCGCGTTCAAGGCGCCAAGGTCGCTGTCGAGCAGTTGCGCGTCGATCGCGACATCTATTACGTCGCCACCACCAGTCGGCTATTCACCGACTTTCAGCAAGATCCTTATATCTTTGAGTTGGAGCCGCATGAGTTGGCCGAGTTTCATTCCAGCCCCGAGCGGTGGGACGTTTACAATCGGCTGGCCCGTGTCGATTTCGATCTGGCGGAAGAACAGTTCTTGGCGCTCGGCGACAACAGCCCCAATAGCGGCGACAGCCGCTTCTGGCCGGGCGAACACTTTGTCAACCGCGATTTGATCATTGGCAAGGCCTTTTACGTCTATTGGCCGCACGCCTGGGAAACCGCCTACAACATCCCGCTCCATTTGCGCGGCAAGACGATCCGCATTCCGTTCTATCCCAATTTTGGGGACATGCGGCTCATCCGTTAAACTGGCGCGAGTTCTGGCGGCGCCGCCGCCACGCTCGTCAGTCTCAAGGATCGCCGCATGAACTGCACTCGCTTCCGCCGCGTCGCGCGCCGCGCCATCTTCGCGCTCGTCCCATTTGCCTGCTGCTATAACGCCATCGCACAGGCCGACGATTGGCAAGCCGGCATCGCCCGCGTCGCAATTACGCCGTCAGAGCCCATGTGGATGTCGGGCTACGCCAGTCGCAATCATCCGGCCGAGGGAAAGCTGCACGACCTGTGGGCCAAGGCATTGGTGCTGCAAGACCCGCATGGCGAGCGCGTGGTTTTTGTCACGCTCGATCTGGTTGGCATCGGTCGCGATTTTTCTAAGTCGGTGCGCGCGGCGATCGAAAAAGAGTGCAAGCTGCCCCCCGAGCGCTGCGCGCTGCTCTCGTCGCACACCCATAGCGGCCCGGTCGTCGGCGACACCCTCCTGGCCATGTACTTTCTCGATGAGCGGCAAGCCCGGCTGGTGAGCGATTACACCTCGCGCTTGCGCGAGCAACTGGTGCGGTTGGTGAACGACGCCATCGCCGATCTGGCGCCCGCCCATCTCGCCTGGACACACGGCACGGCCACCTTCGCGGTCAATCGCCGCGAAAATAAAGAGGCCGACGTGCCCCGCCTCTTGGCCGAGGGCAAGATCAAGGGGCCCTTCGATCACGATGTGCCGGTGCTCACCGTCACCTCGGGCGACAAGCTCCGCGCCATTCTGTTTGGCTACGCCTGTCATGCCACCGTGCTCGATGGTTACCAGTGGTGCGGCGATTATCCTGGCTTTGCCCAGGCCGACCTCGAAATGGATCACCCTGGCTGCACCGCGCTCTTCTTCGCGGGCTGCGGCGCCGATCAGAATCCGCTTCCCCGCCGCCAGGTGGAACTGGCCATCCAGTACGGCCGCCAGTTGGCCGACGTGGTCAACCAGGCCATCGCCGGCAAACAATCGCCCATCCAAGGCGATCTGGCCGCCAGCTATCAAGAGATACCGCTCGAACTGGCCGAGATTCCCACCCGCGAACAACTGGATCGCGACGCCAAGTCGAGCGATCGCTATCAGGCTAGCCGCGCCAAGCTATTGCTCGCGCGGCTCGACGCGCAAGGCGCCATCGACAAGGACTACCCCTATCCCGTGCAAGTGTGGCGACTTGGCGACGGTCCTACGCTCATCCATCTGGGGGGCGAGGTGGTGGTCGACTACGCGCTGCGACTCAAGAGCGAGCTTGACCCGACCAAGACCTGGGTCGCCGGTTACGCCAACGACGTGATGGCCTATATCCCGTCGCGCCGAGTGTTGGCCGAAGGCGGCTACGAAGGAGGAGGCGCGATGGTCTACTACGGCCTGCCGTCGCCGTGGGCGCCCGATGTCGAAGAACGCATCGTCCGCGCCGCGCGCGAACAGGTCCACAAAGTGCGGGCAGCCCAACCGGCCAGTGAGTAGTTAACTCAGTCGGCCAGCAAGTAGCCGCCTCGCGCGCTTACATGTTCCCCACGCGGGCAATCAGGTCCGCGCTGCGGCTCGAATACCCAAATTCGTTGTCGTACCAGCTCACCACCTTCACCAGGTTGCCTTCGATCACTTCGGTCCAGTCGGGCACGAAGATCGAGCTGTGCGGATTGCCGATGATGTCGCTGGAGACGAGCGGGTCTTCGTTGTATTCCAGAATGCCCTTCATCCGCCCTTGCGATACTTCGCGCATCGCGGCGTTCACCTCGTCTTTGCTGACGTTCTTCTTGGTCACCACGGTCAGATCGACCACGCTGCCAGTCGGCGTCGGCACGCGCAGCGAGATGCCAGTGAGCTTGCCTTTCAGTTCCGGAATCACCAGACCCACCGCCTTGGCGGCGCCGGTCGAGGTGGGAATGATGTTCAGCGCCGCGGCCCGCGCCCGATACAGGTCCTTGTGCGGCAGATCGAGCACGCGCTGATCGTTGGTGTACGAGTGGACTGTCGTCATCAGCCCCTTTTCGATGCCGAACTTGTCGTTGAGCACCTTGGCCAGCGGCGCCAGGCAGTTGGTGGTGCAACTGGCGTTGGAGATGGTCTTCATCTGGGGCGTCAGTTGGTCGTCGTTCACGCCGAGCACGCAGGTCAAATCGGGGGCGTCGGAAGCCGGCGCGCTGATGATCACCTTCTTGGCGCCCGCCGCCAGATGGCTGTCGTAGCCCGGCTTGCCGTCTTTGGCGCGGCTGGTGAACAGGCCGGTGCTCTCCAGCACCACATCGGCCTGCACTTCTTTCCACGGCAGTTTGCCGGGGTCCTTCTCGGCAAACACGCGAATCCGCTTGCCGTTGACCGTGATGCTGTCGTCGTCGTAGGTCACCGTGCCCGCAAAGCGGCGGTGCGTGCTGTCGTACTTGAGCAGCGTGGCCAGCGTCTTGTTGTCGGTGATGTCGTTGATGCCCACCACTTCGAACTCGCTGGCGCGCGAGGTCAAAATGCGAAACACAATCCGGCCAATGCGACCAAAACCGTTGATGCCTACGCGAATTGCCACTGCCGGACCTCCTCCATCACAAGCCATATCGCGGTCCCTCCAACCGGCGACAACGCCGGCGCGAACCGCAAACTGAAAAACGCCAGGAGGATGCTTTCCGCCGGGCGTCGCCGAGAATTATAGTGATCGTCGCCAAAACCAGCAACGGCCCGAGGCCGCCGCGCGCGGCGCCGCCCCCCCCACGATTGGAGCCAACCCTTGACCAGCGTCGACGTCGATCGCCCCGCGCGAATCGCCCCGGCCGACGCTCCCCCGCCGCGCCCCTTTCTCACCGCCGAGTGGCGCTCGCTGGTCATGCTCAACTACACGATCAACCCCGCCGTGCTGGCGCCGCGCGTGCCGCGCGGGCTGGAGCTGGACACCTTTCAAGGGCAGTGCTACGTGAGCGTGGTCGGCTTTCTGTTTCAAGACGCCCGTCTCCGCGGCTGGTCGATCCCGCGCCACCGGTGCTTCGCCGAAGTGAACCTGCGCTATTACGTGCGCCGCGAGGTCGATGGCCAGTTGCGCCGCGGCGTGGTGTTTCTCAAAGAAATTGTCGCCCGCCGCTGCGTCTCGTGGGTGGCGCGGTGGGTGTACAACGAGAGCTACGTCACTTATCCCATGCGGCAGGCCTGCCCTGAGCCGCAGTTCACCCTCCGCGCGGGCGACGAATTTTGCTACCAGTGGCGCCGCCGGGGAGCGTGGGAAGGTCTATCCGCCGTCGCCGAGCGCGACGCTCGCTTCCCGCTGCCCGAGAGTCTCGACCAGTTCATCGTCGAACATTATTGGGGCTACTCGGCGCAGCGCGACGGCGGCGCGCTCGAGTACGCCGTCGAGCATATTCCTTGGCGGATCGCCCCGGCGCGCGACGCGCGGCTCGATTGCCAGCCCGCCACGCTCTATGGCCAAGAGTTCGCCCCCTACCTGACTGGCCCCCCCGCCTCGGCCTTCATCGCCGATGGCTCGCCGGTCCGCGTCTATCGCGGCACGCGCGTGCCGCGGGAATAAACGAAAGCGACTCCGGCCGACGTTTGAAGTCGTCGCGCGGATCAGTCTGGCAGGGGCGGAAACGACGCCTGCTCAAGCAGACAATTCACGCAAGTAAATTGTTCTGACCTGGGCGCGTGAGCGATAGCCCATCCGCCGCAGACCAGGCATCGCCGCCGCGTTTCCAATCCGAGCCAATGCACTGCGTTGCCGTCGGAAGCGATCTCGAATCCGTACTCGCGCAACTCGCTGTCGTAGATCCTGCGTGGCGGTCGAGTATTCATGATCCACGCCGCTTTGCTGCCCGATGGCAATTGTTGGAGAAGGGCGGCGAGACCAGTCAGTCTGGCGCCACGTTAACTGCACTATCCTCCCATATGCGGCAAGGTTTTTCCCGTCTTTTGCTACCGTTACGCCGCGCGCCAACGCCTTGACTCCGACGGGGGGCAAGATAGACTCGAAAATCTTGCCCTTTCGCGGGAATGGCGGAATTGGCAGACGCGCCAGGTTGAGGGCCTGGTGGCCGCAAGGTCGTGCAGGTTCAAGTCCTGTTTCCCGCACTTCTTTCAATTGCCGCTTGGCTGCTCGGCCTCGCGGCCCCGCCGCGAACCTTTCTCGCGCCGCCAGCTTCCTATCCGCGAGGCGCCCCCCCGTACCATTCGGCCGGCCGACATGTCTCGCAAGCTCCATCTGCTCGTCTTCGCCGCGGCGCTATTGGCCTTCCTCGGCACTGGCCAGTACATGGACTACCACGCGCCCGCCATGCCCGACCTGCCCCCCGACCAGCGCGTGGCGCTCCGCAGCCGGCACATCTACATCCTCATGACCGGGCTCATCAATCTGGCGGCTGCGCTCGCGACGCCGGCCGTCAGCGGCTGGCGACTGCGCGCCAGCATGCTCGGTTCGGCGCTCTTGTTGATCGCGCCTGCCATGATGTTCCTCTCGTTCGCCGGCGCCGACGCGGGCCCGCTGGAAAGCCCCATCTTGCTCCCCGGCGTCATCGCCGCCCTCGCCGGCACGGTGCTGTTGGCAATCGCGCGCTGGGGCGCCTCGACGCCATAAAATGCGAAAGCCCGAGCAGCGCCTCGCGACGCCGCCCGGGCTTCGAAGCTGTCAACCTGCCGCGGCGTTAGGCCGAGCAGCCGCACGTGCCGCAACCGCACACCTCGCAACTGCAATTCTGCCCATCGCAGTCCGGGCAAGCGCAGTCGGTGCATCCGCAACTTGCGGCCGATTGGGCCGGCGCGACAGTAGCCACCGCCGGCTGTGTGGCCTGCGCGCTAGCGCAACCACACGATCCGCAGTCGCATGTCTCGCACGAGCAACTCGTGCCGTCGCAATCCGGGCATTGGCAATCGACGCAGGCGCAGCCGCTCGCGGCCGACCCGCTAGAAGCCAATAGGGCCGTGCCAGTGATCAAGATCGCGGCGCAAGCGAGCGCCACGATGGCAAACAAGCGTTTCATGGTTTCGATCCTTGAAAATAAAGCGTGTGAGAATCAGAACAGACGAAAGCGACAAACTCGCGCTTGCGTCAATTCCGCCACACGCCGTAAAGAATCGAAACAGGCGGGGCCAGCGCCCTCGCCAGATCGGGACGCGTCCAATCGGCCACCAGCGCGACATCTAGCGAGTCGTCGGCCACGGGCGGCAGCGCGACCACTAAGGCTCGCGCCGATTCGTCGACTCCCGTCGCGCGCGATTCGCCACGCACGGCGTCATCGCTATTCACAAAGCAGCAGCGACCGGGCTGGTCCGACTCGCCGCGCGCGGGGCAACCTGGCGCCGGCGAGGTTGCTTGCTCTGTTTCCTTGGCCGGATGACAGCAGGCCGGGCCCTGGTGGGCCTTGGCGGCGTGCTCCATTTCTCCGGCGCGGGCCGTGCAGCAGCACGGCAAGAGCGACGCCAACACCGGCCCGGCAAACAGGCTGATTGCCAGCATCACGGCAAATGCCGCGCGGGCTGGCCAATGCTTGTCGCGATGGATGAACCCAAAGTTCATCGAAAAGGCCTCGGCTGCTTGTCAGATCGCTCCCACGCGCTCCGTAACATCCCCCGGGCGCGTGCCACCATTATACGCGAGCTAGCCGCAAACGGTTCAAGAGGAATCTCCATGAAAAGCTGCAAACAATTATTATGCATGGCGTTGCTGCTAATTCCCGGCACGGCCAAGGCAGATGACAGCCCTCCGCCAAACTCGCCAAACCCCGCCGCCGTCGCCGCGCTGGTATCCGCTAACAACGAGTTCGCCTGCCAGCTATTTCAATCCCTGGCAGCCGCCGAACCCGGCAATGTCGTCTTTTCTCCCTATAACGTGGCCGCCGCGCTCGCCATGGCGCACGCCGGCGCCGCCGGCGACACCGCCGCGCAGTTGGCCGCGGCGCTGCATCTCGATCAACCGCCCCAGGATATTGCCAGCGCGTCGGCCTTGCTCGCCGATCGACTTCGCCCCGCCGGCGAAGGCGACCACACGCGGCTGACCAGCGCCGCGCGTCTGTGGACCGCGCAAGACTTCGAGCCGCGCGCCGATTTCGCGGCCCTTCTTGCCGACGCGTATCACGCCGAGATCGGCCGAGCGCCATTTGCGGCCGATCCCAGTGGCGCTGCGGACGCGATCAACCAGTGGATTCAGTCGGCCACCGCCGGACGGATCGACCGACTCGTCGCCACAGATTCAATCGACGCCGACACGCGACTGCTGCTCACCTCCGCAATCCATTTCAAGAGTCGTTGGGAGGCGCCGTTCGATCCGCGCGACACGCACGACGGCGATTTCCTGCTCTCGCCCGACCGCCATCGCCGTGTTCCGATGATGCGCAAGCACGATTATCTGGCCTTTGCCCAAACCAAGGACGAGTTGATTGTCGAAATTCCCTTTGCCGGCAAGCAAACCATGCTGCTCGTCATGCCGTGGCTGGCGCCGCTGAACGATTGGATTGGCCAGCTTACGCCAGCCAAGTTCGACCGCTGGCAGGCCGCGGTCCAATCGAGCCATATCGTTCTTTGGGTTCCCCGCTTTCGCGTCAGTTCGCATCTCAATCTGCGAGCTCCGCTGGAGTCGCTCGGCGTCTCGGCCGCCTTCGCCACCAGCGCCAACTTCTCCGGCATCGCCGCCGAGCCGCTAATGATCTCCGACGTGCTGCATCAAACCTGGATCAACGTCGACGAAGCAGGCGCCGAGGCCGCTGCCGCCACCGCCATTCGATACGCGGTTGGCGCGAGCCTGGAGGACGAGCCCACCGTCGTCGCCGTCAATCGCCCCTTCGTCTTTGCCATCCGCGACAATGCTACCGGCCAGATTCTCTTTCTGGGCAAGGTTTCAGACCCCGCGCCGGCGCCGGCCAAAGGCAACGAGCCTTCCGACCAAAGCGGCAAAGGCTAGCGGCTCTCCTTTTCAAAGATTTTTTTACGACAGCGCGCAACGCGCCGCCACCGGCGGCGTACCTCCTGTGGGGCAACGCACCGAATTTGGCCGCCAGACTCAGTTCGGCGCGGCCCAAGTGGCACATCGCAATAACCAAAGCAGGCGCCAGCAACATTCGTGACCGTCCTTTGGCGATACGGGGCAGGGCGCGGCCCGTTGCAACCCAGGCCGTGCCGTCGCCAAAGGCGCGACGCGAACTTGCCGCCCCTAGACGGCCGGCGATTCACGTCGCAAACTCATACTTCCGATTCTGTTTCCCGCTTATCGGAGAGTGTGAGTCCATGTCCAAGAACGTCGTCGTCTTCTGGCCGGGCGACTACCGCGCCGAGCCCAATCAACTCGCCACGCCGCAAGTGCGCGAAACCACCGAGCAGCTTACCGAAGCGCTCAAAAAGCTTGGCCGCCGCCCCAAGGTCATTCGCAGCTTTCTCCGCAAGCCGCACGAATCGATCGAACAGCTTGGGCCCATCGACGATCCCATGATCGGCGTCTTCTGCCACTGGACCTATGGCCCCCATACCTGCGATGGCGTGGTCGGCAAGCAGAATCCGCTACTGCTCGCCTCCAACTTCTCGGGCACCTGGCCCGGTCTGGTCGCGCTGCTCAACACCAGCGCCTGCCTGGAGAGCGTGGGCCGCCAGCACTCGCGCATCTGGACCGATGCCCCCAACTGGACCAAAGATCGCCAGTTCATGGAGCGGCTCGACGAGTGGTGCTCTACCGGCGCCGTAGCCTACTCCGCCAGCGAACTGCGCTACTCGGCGCCCGTCTCGACCGACGCCGCCCGCGTCGCCGACGAGGTGCTGGCCGAATTGCGCCAGCGCCGCGTTCTGGCGCTGATGCTGGGCGACACCTCGATGGGCATGATTAATGGCTACTTTGGCCCGCGTCTGCTCAACCCCATCGGCTTCACCGAGCACAAGGTCGATCAGGCCTGGCTCATCAGCCGTGGCCGCTTCATCACCGATCGGCGCATCGACGACGCCTTTAAGTTCTGCGTCGATCGCGGGGTCAAATTCCATTGGCAGGAGCCAGGCGCCGAGGACTTTAACGCCGAGGCCACCCGCGAGCAGTTGCGCATGTATCTCACCGTGCTCGACCTGGTCGACGAGTTCCAGGCCGATTGCCTCGGTTGGCAATATCAACTCGGCCTGTTGCCGCTGTTGCCGCCGAGCGATTTCTGCGAGGGGCTGCTCAACAGCGTTTGCCGACCGGAGAGCAATGGCGACCTCATCATCACCTCCACCGAGGCTGATCAAGGCAATCTGGTCCCGATGGAATTGATGAAGCGCGTCCTCAAAAAGCGTGGGTTGCATCAGGCCGTCATGTTCCACGATGTGCGCTGGGGCGCCGAGCACAAGGGCCGCTTCCTCTGGGTGCTCCTCAACAGCGGATCGTGCGGCGCCTACGCCTTCAATCACGATCCCGACACCCTCAAGGGGGTTCACAGCTACCGCCAGCCCAAGGGCTACTTCCCCGTGCCCGGCGGCACCTTCGCCGGCGAAAGCCTGGCAGGCGAGATGACCTGGGCCCGCGCCCACATCAAAGAGGGTGAACTGTGGATGGACCTGGGGCGCGGCGAGGTGGTGCAACTCCCCCCCAAGGTGCGCGACGCCTGGTGGAACGGCACCACGCGGCAGTGGCCCTTCATGGCCGCCGATCTCGGCTGCTCGTGGGAAACGATCATGGCCCACTACAACAGCAACCACATCGCCGTGGCCTACGGCGATATCCTCGGAGAGATGGTCGCGTTGTCGCAGTCACTCGGCTTCAAGGTGCGGTTGATGACCGGCGAGTCCAACGTCAAGCCCGACCGCGCGGGCAGGCGAAACTAGATGCCGCACAATTCACCCGCGCTTAAACGCCCACCAGCGGCGAAATCAAACCCAAGAAGCATCCTAGGCCGCAAACAAGAATAGTACGACGTCACGCCGTAGCCCATCGATCAAGCTCTGCGACCGCCGCCGCACCTGTCTGGCGGATCGCTGCCACACGCGAGTTAGGCGGCGCCCTTGGGAATGGCGGCAAAGAATGCTCGAAGTTTGACGGCGTCGAGGTCGCCGTTGGTACGGACGCTGCTGCACAGGTCGAGGCCAAACGGCTCGACGGCGGATATGGCATCAGCGACGTTGGTCGCGGTTAGCCCACCCGCCAGAAAGAGCGGTATGCCGACGGCATCCCGGATGCGGCGGCTCCATGTCCAATCGTGAACGCGCCCGGTGCCGCCAAGTTCCTTGACAGCGAGCCCCGGATTGCCGGAGTCGAGCAGCAACGCGTCCACATGCGCCGCCGCGGCTACCGCGTAATCCAACGACTCCGGACCGGTCACATGGACGACTTGAACCAGCGAGATCCCCGGCAACTCAGAACGGAGGCGGGAATAGACCGTCGCGGGCAAGTGATCGCAAAGTTGTAGTGTGTTCGTGCGACAGCGGCGCTGCTGCGCGATGATGGCCTCCGCCAAATGCTCGCTCGTGAGGAGGAAGCTAGCGATCGGCGGCGGCACCACGCCAGCAATCAAAGCAATTGTCTCCTCCGAAATCACCCCGGGGCCACTTGGCATGGACGAAACCAAGCCCAATGCCGACGCTCCGCAATCAATGGCCAGCTTCGCTTCCAGGGGAGACTTGATGCAACAGATTTTGACTCTGGGACGTGTTTGCATGAGTATGTCGAAGCCGCCTAAAGTGTCGGTTCAGAGCTTGAGCGCAACGATTTCTAAACAAACTACCGAACATGCTAAACGCATTATGCATGATACAACAGTTAGGGATTCTGAATGACAAAACCGCAGACGCTTCTGGCCGTTGTGATTTCTCTGTTGCTCGCCCCCACCGTCGCTGCGGTCGATCTGACGACCGCCACGGTGGTTGTCTCGCCCCAAGCGTCAGCGCGCAACCAAAAAGCGGCGGCGCTGCTCGTCGAAGAAGTCGACAAGCGAACCGGCGTCCGCTGGCAGATTGCCACCACCTGGCCTGACGGCGACGCCCCCGTGATCGCGCTGGGCGAGATCGACGCAGCCCCATCGTTTGCCGGTCCCTTCGCCGAGGAACTGGCGCGGCTCAGCTCGCGGCGCCCCGAGGCGTTTCGTCTAGTGTCGCGCGAGCATCACCAGCGCCCCGTCGTCATCGTTTCGGGTGACGACGAGCGCGGCCTGCTCTTTGGCGTGGGACACCTCTTGCGCGCGCTCGCCATGCAGGCCGGCAAGGTCGAACTCAACGCCGTGGCCGATCTTTACTCGGCGCCGCGCTATTCCTTGCGCGGCCATCAGCTTGGCTATCGCCCCAAGACCAACGCCTACGACGCCTGGGACTTGCCGGTCTGGGACCAATACATTCGCGATCTGGCGGTCTTTGGCGCCAACGCCATCGAACTGGTCCCGCCGCGCACCGACGACGACCCCACCAGTCCCCATTTTCCCAGGCCGCAATTGGAAATGATGGCGGGCATGTCGCGCATCTGCGACGACTATGGCCTGGATGTCTGGATCTGGTACCCCGCGCTCGACCGCGACTACGACAACCCGCGCACGGTGGAAGCGGCGATCGAGGAGTGGGGCCGCGTGTTCGACGCCGTGCCGCGGATCGACGCCATCTTTGTCCCCGGTGGCGACCCCGGCCGCACGCGCCCCAAATACCTGATGCCGCTGTTGGAAAAGCAAACCGCCCGGCTGCGAGTGAAGCACCCCCAGGCCCAAATGTGGGTCTCGCCGCAAAGCTTCAATCAGGAGTGGCTCGACGAGTTCATCGCCATCCTCAAGAACGAGCAACCCAAGTGGTTGGCCGGGGTGGTGTTCGGCCCGCAGGTGCGCGTCGGCCTGCCGGAATTGCGGTCCCTCGTGCCACAGCAATATCCCATCCGCCACTACCCCGACATCACCCACAGCCGCCAGTGCCAGTACCCGGTGCCCGACTGGGATGTGGCGCACGCCGTCACCTCGGGGCGCGAGTGCGTCAATCCGCGACCGGTCGATCAGGCGGCCATCTTCCGCTTGTTGCAACCGCATACCATCGGATTTCTTACCTACTCCGAGGGCTGCAACGACGACGTCAACAAGTTCATCTGGAGCGGCCTGGGCTGGGACGATCGCCCCCCGATCGACATCCTCCGCGAGTACAGCGGCTACTTCATCGGCCATGCCCAGCGCGATGCCTTCGCCCAACTCCTGATGGCGCTAGAGCGCAACTGGCGAGGCCCCTTGGCCACCAACCAGCAGGTCGAAGTCACACTGGCGCAAGCGCAAGACCTGGAGCGCGCGGCCGACGCCAAGCTGCGCGGCAACTGGCGCTTTCAACAGGCGCTCTATCGCGCCTACTACGACGCCTATGTCCGCCGCCGCTTGCTCTGGGAAACCGACCTCGAAGCCGCCGCGCTCGACGCCTTGCGCTCCGCTAAACCAGAATCGATCGAAGCCGCGCTCGGCGCCGCCCAACAGTCGCTTGCCCGCGCCGATCAAGAGCACGTCGCCACCGACCTGCGCGATCGCGTCTACGCGCTGGCGGAAGACTTGTGGCAATCGATTCGCATGCAGACCAGCGTCGAGAAGTACGGCGCCATCGACGTCGATCGCGGCGCCACGCTCGACACGCTCGACTTTCCGCTCAACAACCGCCGCTGGCTAGTCGAGCAGTTCGCGGTGATTCGCTCGCTCGGCGCGGCCGACCAGCAACTCGCAGCGATTCGCAAGATCGTCGATTGGAAAAATCCCGGTCCGGGCGGATTCTACGACGACTTTGGCGATACCGCCGCGCAGCCACACTTGGTGCGCGGCCTGCCGTTTGCCGAAGATCCCGCCTCGCTCCTTTCGTCGCACGTCGGCTTCGACGAGGGCATCGACGAAGACAACGCCGGCGGCGGCGTCTGGCGCCACTCGTGGATCGATCATGCCGAGACGCTATTGGAACAGCCGCTCCAGGCTCGCTACGAAAATCTCGATCCCGCCGCCCGCTATCGCCTCCGCGTCGTCTATGCCGGCGATGGGCTGCGCAAAATGATTCGCCTGGTGGCCGACGAGCGTTTTGAGGTGCACCCCTTCGTGCAAAAGCCCTTTCCGGTGCGTCCCATCGAGTTCGATGTCCCCGCCGAGGCCACCGCCGACGGCGTGCTGGAACTCTCCTGGAGTCGCGAGCCCGGTCTGGGAGACAATGGCCGCGGCAGCCAGGTCTCGGAGTTGTGGCTCATCCGGCAATAGGCCGTCGGCTAACCCAGGCTGATCGACGAGCGAATCCGCCGCACCAGCACCATCAGCACGCTCTGCCGATCGGTGACGATCTCCACCGTTCCGGCCATTCCTAGCTTAATGGCGCCGCGCAGCTCGCCCCGCCGCAACTCGCGCCCCGTCAGCCGCACCCGTACCACGTAAACCGTGCCGCGCCCCGCCGGCTCGGTCAGCAGCGTCGAGTCGGGCGAGATGAACGACACCTCCCCCGCCAGCGTGCCGTAGCGCTGAAAGTCGAAGGCGTCGAACTTGACCCGCGCCTTCATCTGTTGCCGCAATCGCCCCACGTCTTCACTGACCACCGCCGCCTCGAAGCAATAGGCGTCGTCGGCCGCCAGTTCAAACGCCGCCTTGCCCGGCTCGATCCGATCGCCGACGCGATAGCGTCCCTTGGTCACCACGCCGTCGATCGGCGCGCGCAGCGTGGCCTGTTCGAGTTCGAGCGTCAAGTTCGCCAGGTCTTTCTCGGCGGTGGCCCGCTCGCCGCGCTTGGCCACCCGCCGCGCGTCGAGTTCGGCCAGCTTGACCTGATGATCCTCGCCCACCAGCGCCAATGCCCGCTCGAACACGGCGCGCTTGCTCTCGTCCACCGGCAGCCGCGCGGTCGCCAACTTCTCCTCGCTTTCGCGCAGCTTGCTCTCGCCTTCCACCACAGTCGCCGCGGTCACGGCGTTGGTCGCCGCCAGTTTCAAATTGCGTTCATGCCGGTCGCGGGCGGCAGTCAATTCCGCTTCCATGCGCCGCGCTTCGCTCTCGCGCAATGTCTTGGTTCGCTCGATCTCGCGCGTCGCCTGCTCAAGCTCGGCCTGCGCCTTGGCCTCGGCCGCGGCGAATTGCGTGGTCAACCGCTCGGCCAGTTCGTCCAGCTTGACCAGCTCCGCGTCGGTGGTGGCGATCGTGCGCGTCAGCCGCGCCACGTCGTTTTCCAAGCGCTGCGTATCGAGCACCGCCAGCGGCGCGCCCCGCGCCACGCGATCTCCCTCGCGGTGCAGCACCCGCGCGATCCGTAGATCGGCCTTGGTGGTCGCCGGCGCAAAGACCGGCGCCGTTTGCGCCACAGGCCGCACCCGCCCCGTCGAACGCACCACCAAGGTCGCCGGGGTCAGCGCGGCCCACACCAGCGCAACGCCGATCGCCGCCATCGCCAGCGCGGCGGTCGCGTGCAACAAAACCGGCGGCCGCGCTTCCAAGGTCTGCCGAAACTCGCTGCAATTCTGTAACGAAACAATGTGCCTTGGCATGGCGATTCACTCCCGGCGCGTCACCCAGATAGCCCACTGGCAGCTAAGCGCAAGCCGGGCGGGGCGTGTTACATAGCGACGAGAGAAGCGCGTTTTCCGCGACCAATTGGCCCGAACTGAGCCAACTAAGTATCGCAGTCGCGTCGCATGCCGATCGTCGGCGGGCCGCCCGCCACCGGATCGCGCCGCTCGCTCGCGACGTACCCCAGCGATTCGTAGTACGGCACGTTGGCCACGTTCTCCGTCTCCAGCCACAGCAAATCGCCGCTGGCCCGCGACAACTCGATCGCCCGCCCCATCAGCCGCCGGCCGATGCCGCCGCGCTGCCGCGCCAGATCAACCCCCAGCACATCGACGTACCAGTGCGGATCGGCCGGGTGCATGGCGTCGAACGCCTCGGCGTAGCGCTTCAGCGGCCACAGCGGCCGGAGAGCAGGCACCCACGGCAGCGGGCGCAGCAGAATGTTCCAAAACATCCGCTGGTCGCTCCACCACGAATGCGGGAACTTACCCGGCGGCGTCAGCGCGATCACCCCGCCGATCTGGCCCGCGTCGTCCACCGCCAGATAGGTGTGTCCCAACGGCTGCGTGGTTTTCAATATCTGACGCCAGAAGATCGGCAGCCACCGGCGGCGATGCTCCGCGTGCGGCACGACAAACGAATACAGCGGGTCGTTCTGAAATCCGCGCGCCAGCGCGTCGGCCGCCGCGCCAACTCGTTGTCGATCGAGTAACTCAATTTGCATGGGTGGCCGCGCTGCTGCCATCGCGCACATCCCAATCGCGTCCTAATGCATCTCGGCCTGGCAGCTTCCGATACCGTGGCGATAGAAATTGAACTGCACGTTGGGATGCTGCGCCAACAGCGACATCGGCACGGCCGCGTCGGCGATGTTCTTGGAAATCATCAGCGTCGTCAGCCGCATGCCAAACGGGTTGTCGTGATTGCCCGCATGCCAGATGCTCACCTTCTCGGCCTGCCACGTTTCTTGGGGGCCCACGGTGATCGCCTGCCGCGGTACGCTCGCCACGCTCCCGCCCCCGCTGGTCCGCGCGTTCTGAATCAACGTCATCGGATGCAAATCGACGATGCGCGTCGACAGCTTCAAATACTCCGCCGGCGGCGGCGGCTCCGCCGTCCACTGCCCTTCGCGCCGTGGCGGATCGTTGAACGCCCAGTGCTTCACCTCCCCCTGGCCTCCTTGCATCACCGCGCAGCGGGCAGACCGCCAACTCTCGATAAACGGCCGCACATCAGTCTTGGGAAAGTGCAACTGCTCGTCCGGCATCCGCAGCGAGGGGTGAATCCGATCGAAGCACAACTCGCGGTCGGCGCGCTCGAACGACAACGGATGCGCAAGCGGCGCCGCCTGCCCATCCAGGTACCACTCGTCCATCCCCCAGAAGTGCGCGCTGCGCACGTCCAGTTCCAAGTCGTTCACCAGCCGCGCCACCAGCGGCAATTGCTCTGTCGGCCCGATCGGTCCGCAGATTCCCACCGGGTTGTCGAGCGTCGACTGCCGCCAGGCGTGAATGTATTCCAGCGCCTCAGCCAGATAGAATTCTTCCAGGGTGTCGTACACCACCACCCGAAAGCCAGGCCGCGACAGGCCAAACACCTGTTCGCCGGTCAGCGCGGCGGCGTCGGCCACTAGTTTTTGATCGAGTGTGGTGTAATCCCACCAGCCAGGGGCAACACTGCTTTCCGCGCGCGGCATGTCCAATCGTCCTCATAACCAGCGAATCGAACCGCCGCTGTTGTAACCCCCAACGCGTCGCGACTCAATCGGCCGCGCGCGACGGGACGAGATGGCTGGCGCCGCGCGCCAAGCATGACTCGCGCGAACTACGCGCTGACTAGCCGTAGCTCTCGCGGTGAATCTGTTCCTTCTTCATCCCCAGCTTGTCGAGCGCGGCGAGCGTCGTTTCCATGAAGCGCGGCGGCGGGTCTTGCCCGCGCTCCTTCGCCAGGTCGCGATCGTATTTGGTGATCGCCGGCCCGCAACAAAACACATGCACTGCCGAAGGGTCGGGGATCAACTCGCGCAACAACCCCTCGCCGATGCGCCCCACGCGATAGTTGGGGCCGTGCGACGGCGCCGCCGGCTCCCGCGTCAGCGTGTGAATCACGCGCAGCTTGCCTGGATGGGCGTGCTCCAGTTCGTCCAATTCGCGGCGAAAGATCACATCGCCGTACGTCTTGTTGCTATAGACAAACGTGTGCCGCAGCTTCATTCCGGTTTGCAACGCGTGCTTGATGATGCTCAGGTTCGGCACGCTCCCCGAGCCGGCGCAGATATGCACCAGATGATCGGTCTTCGATTCGATGTCGCGCGGCAGCGTGTACGGCCCAGTGAACCCGGTCACCACCATCCGCTGCCCCTTAAGCACCCGCCGCACCAACAGCGGCGACAACAGCGGCGGATACTTCGTCTGCCCGGTGATGTACTCCTCCTCCTTGACCGTCACCGCCAGATACTTTTCGTGCGGGGCAGAGCACATCGAGTACGCGCGCGGGGGCTCTTTCTTCCCTTTCATGTCCTCCAGGTAGCGCGTGAAGCGATCGAGCGCCTTGAACTGATGCGGGTCGATGGTCAGAAAGTGTCCCGCCTCATACTCCAGCCGGTCGTTGCCGGTGAAGAACACCAGCGTCGTGGTGTCGGGCGTCTCGACCAGGATGTCGGCCACCATCACTTCGATTTCGCGGATGCGCCGCCGCCGCGCCTGCGCCGACGTGTCAACTGCTGTCTCTTCCAACTCAAGGCTCTCCCAGAAGGCGCCCCGCGGGGCGCGACCATCGCGGCGCGAGCAGCGCGCCAATCTCGTACTTGGGCGGCGACCCACACGCGGGCAGACCCAAGACCACCCTGACGCCAAGCCGCCAATTTAGCCCAACCATCATGCACTAGCCGCCCCCCCTTTTCAACGCTCGGCGCGATGCCATTGCCCCCCGCGTCGTTCGGGTACCATGGAGTCATGGCCCCATCCACAACCTCCCCTACCGGTCGGCAAATCGCGGTGATCGGCGGCGGCATCAGCGGCCTGGCCGCCGCGCAGCGCGCCCGCGAGCTCGATCCCGGCGCGACGGTCACCCTGTGGGAGGCCGGCCACCGGCTGGGCGGCGTGCTCAAGACCGAGATCGATGACGACTGGCTATTGGAACAAAGCGCCGACAACTTCATCACCGATCCACCGGCCGCCGTCGAGTTGTGTCGCCGCATCGGTTTTGAGTCCGAACTGCTCCCAACCGACGATCGCCATCGCACCGCCTATGTTGTCGCCCGCGGCAAACTGCAAAAGCTGCCCGACGGCTTCACGCTGCTCACCGCCGCGCGCCTGAGGCCAATCGTCGCCAGCCCGATTCTCTCCTGGCCCGGCAAGCTCCGCCTCTTCGCCGAGGCGCTGTTGCCGGCGCGGCGCGACGACGCCGACGAAAGCTTCGCCAGCTTTGGCCGCCGCCGGTTAGGGCGCGAAGCCTTTGAGCGGCTGGCGCAACCCTTGGTCAGCGGCATCTATACCGCCGACCCCAACAAACTCTCCATGCGCGCCGCGCTGCCGCGCTTCGTCGACATGGAACGCCGACACGGCAGCCTCTATCGCGGCATCCGCGCCGGAAAAAAACAGTCGGGCAAAGACCATCATCACAGCGGCGCCCGCTACAGCCTCTTCGTCGCGCCCAGACGCGGCATGCAAAGCCTGGTCGAGGCCCTGGCGGCCAGCCTCCCGCAGCAATCAATTCACTTGGCGCAGCGCGTCGAGCGTCTGGAGCGCTTGCCCACCGGCAGGTGGCGACTCGCCATCTCCGGCGGCGAACCGCAGGAGGCAGACGCCGTGATCGTCGCTTGCGCCAGTCGCCACGCCGCCAGCCTCTTGGCGCCGCTCGACGCCGACCTGGCCGCCGAACTCGCCGCTATCGAATATGCCGGCTGCGTGATCGCCCAGATCGGATACCGACGCGAGCAAATCGCCCACCCGCTCGACGCTTTTGGCTTTGTCGTCCCAGAGATCGAGCGACGCCCGATCCTCTCGTGCAGTTTTACGAGCGTGAAGTTTCCGCATCGCGCGCCGGCAGGGCACGTGCTACTGCGGGCATTTCTCGGTGGAGCTTGCCAGCCTCACTTGCACGAACTGGATGACGACGCCATTCGCCAACTCGCGCTTCGCGAACTGGCCGAACTGCTCGGCGCGCGCGGCGAACCGGCGCTCTTTCGGCTGGTGCGCTGGCGGCAGGCCATGCCGCAATATCATGTGGGGCATGCCGAGCGTGTCGATCGCATCTTCGCGCGGGCGCGGCGCCTGCCGGGCTTGGCCCTGTGCGGCAACGCCTACCGCGGCGTCGGCGTGCCGGCTTGCATCGAAAGCGGCCAGGCCGCGGCAGCAGTGGTGATAGGTTGCGATACCCCTGAAAATGCTGCGAGAATTTAGGGCTTTGTTACGCTACTGGCTTCGCTTGCGTCCTGGTCTTTCGGCCTCGCCCCCCACGCAGCGTAACAGGGGGAGAGGCTTGGGCCGCAGGTCGCGGTGAGGGGCCATTCTCGAAGTTGGGCCGACAAGATGCACTACACAGATCTCGAATCCTGCTCGCTCTTCAGCAAGATCGCGCGCGTGCCAGTGCTTGCCGTGGGCTGGCTACAGCCCGGCCACATCCATACCGAGGGAGGCGTCGACCCAACCATCGTTGATCGGCTTTGTGAGTTGCTCGCCAATCCCTGGCAACCAGGACTCGCCTTGGGGGTTCACCAGTGCGAATTCTGTCGACTAACTGGCGGGCCAACCATCTTTGCGCGCGGCCATTTTCGAATCGAGCTGGGCGTAAACAATCTCTTTGTGCCGACTTCCGAAGTCGTCTATGTCGCTCCATCGACGATCTTGCATTACATGGACGCACATGAATACGCGCCGCCTACCGAGTTTTGCGACGCAGTGATGGCTTGTCCGCCAATGCGCTCGATGTCGTACTTGCGATTGATCGCCCAATCAGGCCTGTCACGCCGGTAGTGTCGCGCTCGGTAGCCGTGTGCGGCGCCAAACCACCTTCGCCCACACGATCCAGGCCACACACATTAACCATGCCGGACAGATGGCCCAAATCACAAGATGGCGCCAGGTCGCGTTGATTTCGGGCGCCAGTCGCGCATCTCGACGTGCGACATCCGAAAACGCGTCTCGAATCGAGTCATATATGAGCATGCCCGACGCCTTCCAGATAACAAACGACCAGACGGCAGCGGTGAAAGTAGCGACTAGCAGCGCCCCGACACCATACCGCAACCTCTGAGAACGTTTGGGCGCTGCCGTCATCTCGTAGATCGCCAGGGCCGCCCAACTCAAGCACATCAGCCACGCCGGGCCGAGCGCCGCCAGCAACACTATCCGACACCGTTGATTGAGCGACTGAAAGACTAAGCCGTCCGCGACGACCTCATCCCGCATGCTCAGATAGAATGGATCAAACACCAAAAACCCGGCCGCGTTCCAAACCAGCAGCGACCAGATCAAACCAGCGCAGGCGCCGACGCCAAGCAACCAAGGAACGACAATCATCATGCTCTGTAGCCTATCATCGAATGCGCTGTGTCCGACCACTTCGCCGGTACCGCTGACCGAATACTGTCCTGTGACAACTCCAAATGCAGGCGAAGCTTACTCTATTTCACGCTGATTCAACTGTTCACGCATGCACTTACCACGCCAGCGCTGGCATAGCCAGTCAATCTTGCCAAACCTGTCCGGAAGCATCGTTAATGCGGCGCGAGAACCTCGACTTTGGCCCCGCCGTGAATTCGGAAGCCGGTAAAAAAATCCGATTCCGTGTACTCCGACAACGCGCTGCGTGGGTTACGATCTCCCTAATCGCTTCTTCCTAGTTTCTCCCCCTGCTTTCCATGCCGCCGCGCGCCATCACTCGCCTGCGCAAGCTCTGCCTCAAGCTGCCCGAGGCGCACGAGGTCGAGGCCTGGGGCGAGGCCACCTTCCGCGTGCGCAACAAAATCTTCGCCATGCACGCCAGCGGCCACAACCATCACGGCGCGGGGCGCGAGGCGGTGTGGCTCAAGGCGGCGCCGGGCGAGCAAGCCCGCATGATCCGCGCCGCCCCCGATTGCTTCTTTGCCCCGCCCTATGTCGGGCCGAGCGGTTGGATCGGCATTTGGCTCGATGCCGGCGTCGACTGGGAAGACATCGCCGAATTCGTGCGCGACTCGTATCGCCTGGTCGCCCCCAAACGACTCTCCGCCCAAATCGCCCCGGCGAGTGACGAAGAATCCATTTAGCTCGCGCCGACTCGATGCGCGAGCGCCCTACTTCACCGGCTTTAGATTGGTGTTGAGCAGCACGAACTTTTTCACCCCCACGCTGCCAAACTCCACCGTCGCCATCCGCCGCACCCCAGAGCCCGACAGCGCCACGATCGTCCCCAGTCCATACTCGGGATGCAGCACCCGCATGTTGTGGCAAAAAGTCTCTGGCGAGATCGCCGGCCGCGAGGCTGCCGGCGCGTCGCCCCGCGCCATCTCGGCCGCCGTCGTGATGGCGAACTGCTTGGGCCGCGGCGGAAATTCGAACGCCTCGGGCGAGACCACCGGCTCCTGATGGAACTCTTCGAGCCAATCCACTTCGCTCGGCGTGTCGCCGTGCCAATCGAACTCGTCGCGCGGCAACTCCATCTGAAACTGACTCGGTATCGTCATGCGCCGCTGCCCGCGAAACTCGCGATAGTAGGCCTGACTGAGCCATAGCTCTTGCCGCGCGCGGGTAATGCCCACAAACAAGAGCCGCCGCTCTTCTTCTAGTTGGTCGGGCGCCTGCAAGCTGCGCTCGTGCGGCATCAACCCTTCTTCCAGGGCGATGATGAACACCACCGGAAACTCCAGCCCCTTGGCGGCGTGCAGCGTCATCAGCGTGACGCGGTCGTTCTCCGCCTCCCAGGCGTCAGTCTCGTTGGCCAGGCACACTTCTTCCAAAAAGCGCTCCAGGCCGCCATCGTCGGGGTGTCGTTCGTCGTATTGCCGCGCGGCGGTGAGCAACTCCTGCACGTTGGCCAGCCGCTCCTGATCGTCCTCGCTGTCCGACTTCTCGAGCGCGTCTTGATAGCCCGACTCTTTGAGCAGCCGCCCCATGATCTCTTCCACCGGTCGCTCGATGAGCGTCCCCAGCAGGTCGTACATCGCCACGAAGCGGGCCACGCTGGTGGCGGCCCGCTTGGGCAGTCCTTCGACCACGCCCGCCTCGCGAGCGGCGTCGAATAGCGACAGGCCGCGTCGATCGGCATGCGCTCGCAGGCGCTCGATGGTCGCCTTGCCGATGCCGCGCGCCGGCGAGTTGATCACCCGCAAAAAGGCCACCTCGTTGCGCGGGTTGTTGAGCACTTGCAAATACGCCAGAACGTCCTTGATCTCCTTGCGCTGATAAAACTCCAGACCGCTGATCATCTGGTACGGCACGCCGCGCTCGCGCAGCGCGTGCTCCAACTCGCGGCTCAGCGCGTTCACCCGGTAGAAAATGGCGAAGTCGCTCGGCCGGCGGCGTCCCGCTTCGATCTCCGCCGCGATGCGGTCGGCGATGCCATCCGCCTCCTCGCTTTGATTCGAGTAAAGGGTGAAGCGGACCGGCGCCCCCTCCTCGTTATCGGTGAACAGCGCCTTTTCCTTGCGCCGCACGTTGTGCGCGATCAAGGCGTCGGCCGCGCGCAAAATACTCTTGGTGCTGCGATAATTCTGCTCCAAGCGCACCACCCGCACCTCGGGGTAGTCGCGCTCGAACTCCAGAATGTTGCTCAAGTTGGCGCCGCGCCAGCCATAGATCGACTGATCAGGGTCACCAGTGACCGACAGATTGGGATATTGAATCGACAGCGCCCGCACAATCGCGTACTGCGCGCTGTTGGTGTCTTGATACTCGTCGACCATGATGTAGCGAAACGCGGCGTCGTAGCCGGCCCGCAGTTCTGGGTTGTCGCGCAGCAGCGTGGCCACATGCAGCAACAGGTCGTCAAAGTCCACGGCGTTGGCCGCCAGCAATTGCGATTGGTACGCCGGGTACACGCGTCCCACCACCGCCGCCAGCGCGCCGGCGGGCCGCGCCAGATAGGCCTCCGGCGTCAGCAGGTTGTTCTTGGCGTGGCTGATCGCCTGCCCGATCCGCTCCGGCGTGTAATGCACCGGATCAAAGTTCAACCGCTCCAGCGCCAGCTTAAGCGCCCGCTGGCTGTCGCCCGTGTCGAAGATCGTGAAGTTCTGCTCCAGACCGACCAGCGCCGCGTGCTTGCGCAACAGCCGCGAGCAAAATCGATGAAACGTGCTGGTCCACACATGCTGCCCCGGCGCCAGCGCCTCGACCCGCGAGCGCATCTCCTCGGCCGCTTTGTTGGTGAACGTCAGCGCCACGATCTGCCGCGCCGGCACCCCCTCGCTCAGCATGTGGGCGATGCGGTGCGTCACCACCCGCGTCTTGCCGCTCCCCGGACCCGCCAAAATCAATAGCGGGCCGTCGATGTGCTGCACGGCCTCGCGTTGGGCAGACGTCAAATGTTGGAGTAAATCGGCCATGTCACTTGAGTATACCGGTCGCGCGCCGACCAGCGAGGCGATGCTGGCAAAACCCCTGCTATCACGCGATTTTTTCAGCGCCAATTGCTACGAAAGCCGCGGGGCGATTGTTATACTGCTCCCCACTTGCGGCATGTGGGACTTGCCGCGGTCGACGCCCCACTCGTCAACCATTTCTTGTACAGGGAGGTAATTGTCATGACGCGCGTTCCGCTCAGCGCCGCCGAGGGTCAAGCTCGCGATCTCAAAAACCGCTTGTCGATGAGCACCGCCGAGATTGGGCTCACGGTTCGCACCACCAACTGTCTCGAAGAGCGCGGCATCTTCACCGTCAACGACCTGTTGCACTGCACGCGCGACGATCTGTTGAGCATCTCCAACTTTGGCGAAAAGACTTTGGAAGAAGTCTACAAATCGTTGGAGTCGGTCGGCTTCTATCGCCCCGGTCGCCAGACCACCCTGAAGGCCGTCAAGGCGCGCTAACCGTCACAGCGCAGTGCTTCAAGGCGCGCTCAGATCGAAGCACGCCAAACGATCGGCGCTGCGCACAAAAATTCGGCCGCCGGCGATGGCGGGCATGGTCCACGTCGCGCCGGCGGCCAATTTCCATTGGCCCAACTCGGCGTACCGCGCCGGATTGGCCGCCAACAGTGCCACACTCCCCTCCTCGTTCAGCGCGAGCAGGCGATCTCCCGCCAAAACCGGCGACGCGTAGTAGCCGTGGTCGCCCCCTTGCCACAGCGTCTTGCCGTCGGACAGACGCACGCAGGCAAACTGCCCGTCGTCCGCCATCCCGTACACGTGCCCTTCGTGCACCAACATCGACGACAAATAGCTGGTCAGATCCACGTTGTCCCAGGCCACGCTCGCCTGTTGCCCCTCACCAGCGGTCGCTATGCGCAGCCCGGTCAATGGCTTGCCATCGCCGGTCACCAGCACCAGGTCATCCGCAATAGCGGGCGTGCTGATGCTCTCGTCGTATTGAATTTGAAATGGGTGGCTCCACAAGAGTTTGCCGTCCGCCAGTCGCAGGCCCACCACGCGCGGCCCCGTCATCACCACCACCTGCTCGACGCCGGCCAGCATCGCCGCCACCGGCGACGAATACGACACATGCTCGCGCAATGCCTGCCATACGACCTTGCCAGTCGGCGCGTCGAAGGCCATCACTGTGCCGCCGCGCTCTCCTCCCACCGACAGCACGATCTTGCCGTCGATCGCCAATAGCGATCCGGTGTAGCCAAACAGCGGCGCCCGCCCCCCCTGGCCGGCAGTCGTCGGCACAACGACCGAGCGAGTACCGTCCACGTACGCCCGGCCGTCGGCCAGTGGAACGGACTCCGAAAACTCCGCCGGCAGATCGTGCTGCCAGAGGCGCTTGCCGTTGGCGGCGTCGACGCATTGCAAATATCCGGCGATCCCCAGGCTGTACACTTTGCCGTCGGCGACGACCGGCGTCGATTTTGGCCCGTTGCCATGCTTGCGCCCCACGGGGTGCGGCTCAAAATCGACGCGGTTCTCAACCACCCACAGCCTCTTGCCGCGATCGGCGTCAAAGGCCAACAGCCGCTCTTTGTCTCCCTGGCGATCGGTAACGAAAACCCGCCCATCGGCCACCACCGGCGAAGACCAGCCATCGCCGGTGGGTTGCTCCCAAACGAGCGCGGGCGCCTGCCGAGGCCATTGCCACGCGCGCGGAAACTGTTCCGCCACGCCCCGGCCAACCGGTCCGCGCCAGCCCGGCCACTCCCCCCCCATCTTGGCGCCATAGGGCGCCGCGACGGCAGTTGGCGCGGCAAACTCCGCCGGCCGTTCGCACCCGGCCCAGGCCAACATCAACAGACACAGCCAACTCAGTTGTCGCATGGATCGATTCCGACCAGCCACTGACGAACGCGCAAAGCAGGTTGAGACGGCGAGCCAACCGTTTCTTGCCGCCTTAACTACCAGGTAACGACACTCAACTCTGGTCGTCGCACGATTATAGCGGCGGCAGACTCGTCCGCCGCGGCGTCGACCATGACTGCTTCGCATAAGCAATAGTAATAGTGGGCGCGTGCAATGTTCGATACGTGAATTGTGGTAAGCGCCGCGCGCCGCTACACTGCGGGTTAACAACACACGATAGCAGAAGACAGCAGATTGCAATGGTTGCGACCAAATCCCCTGCGCAGAATCGGGAAGGATCGAACTCGATGACGGAAGTTGCCAAGCTGCAACTCAATGGCCAGCAGATCGAGTTGCCCATCGTTGTCGGTTCAGAGAACGAACACGCGGTCGATATCTCCAAGCTGCGTTCGCAAACCGGCTACATCACGCTGGACGAAGGGTTCGTCAACACCGGCTCGACCACCAGCGCCATCACCTATCTCGATGGCGAAAATGGCGTCCTCCGCTACCGCGGTTACCCGGTGGAGCAACTGGCGGCGCACTGCGACTTTGTCGAGATCAGCTACCTGCTCATCTATGGGGAACTGCCCAACGCCGATCAGCTTGAACAGTTCCGCAAAAATCTTCGTCGGCACACCATGCTGCACGAGGACATGCGCTCGTTTTACAACGGTTTTCCGCGCGACGCCCACCCCATGGCCATCCTCAGTTCAGTGGTCGGCGCGCTCTCCACGTTCTATCAAGACTCGCTCAACCCGCGCGATCCCGCGCAGGTCGAGATGTCGATTTATCGGGTGATGGCCAAACTGCCCACCATCGCCGCCTACAGCTACAAGAAGTCGATTGGCCAGCCGTTCATCTATCCGCGCAACGATCTCGATTACGTCGAGAACTTTTTGCAGATGATGTTCGCGGTCCCCTCCGAGCCGTATGTGATCGACCCGGACGCCGTCCGCGCGCTCAACCTGTTGTTCATCGTGCATGCCGACCACGAGCAAAATTGCAGCACCTCCACGGTGCGCATCGTCGGCTCGGCCGACGCCAATCTGTTCGCCTCCATCGCGGCCGGCATCTGCGCCCTGTGGGGGCCGCTGCATGGCGGCGCCAATCAGGCCTGCATCGAAATGCTCGAACATATCCGCGCCAACGGCGGAGACGTTCGCAAGGCGGTCGAGCTCGCCAAGAAAAAGGACAGCGGTTTCCGCCTCATGGGCTTTGGACACCGTGTTTACAAGCACTACGACCCGCGCGCCTCGATCATCAAGGACGCGTGCCACAAGCTGCTCAAGAAAAAGAACATCGACGACCCCATCCTCGACATCGCCCAAGAACTCGAAGAAGTCGCCCTCCACGACGAGTACTTTGTCGAACGCAAGCTCTATCCCAACGTCGACTTCTACTCCGGCATCATCTACCGCGCCTTGGGACTGCCCGAGCCGATGTTCACCGTCATGTTCGCCATCGGCCGCTTGCCGGGCTGGATCGCCCACTGGGTGGAGATGCACCGCTCGGTGAACAAAAAGATCGGCCGCCCGCGGCAGATCTACGTCGGTCCCAACAAGCGCGATTTTCTGCCGATCGCGGAACGGTAAACCGTCCGCTTCCCCCGCGCAAAAGTAAAGCCGCGCTGCCGTGCGCGGCTTTTCCTTTGACAATCTGACTGTCGAACACTGCGCCTATCGCGCGGCCAGTTCTTCGGTCTTCACGTTGAACGTGGCCAAGAACGAACTGCGCGTGCGCGGCGCCTGCCAGCGGCTCCCCAGCCCACGTCCCTGATAGCCCGCCTCCACGGTGTATGCCGGCTCGTAGCTATCGACGTCGGTCAGCGGCGGATAAAAGATCATCTCGTTGGTGCATACGCAATCTCCCTTACCGAGCTTACGCGTCTCGATGTGAGCCACCTTGCCGGCGGTCAGCTTGGCCACCATGTCGATATGATCGAGCGTCATGTCGATCGCCACCGACTCGACACGCGTCACCTCGCCCGCCAACTGGCCCGCGCGGCTCTTGGCGAACGCCACCAGCGCGTCGCGCTGCGCGGGACTGGCGTCTTGATCGACCAACACCACCGAGCGGATCGGATCGGGCCGCACCACCATCCCGCCGCCAAAGCCCAGCGTATCCGAGGCGCGGATAGCCATCACCACCTGACGGCCAGCGAGATCAACACCGTTGAACGAGCCACGGTCAATGCTCCAGGCCAGCAGCGCGTCGCGGCCGGTTAGCCCCACCTGGCCGTTCGCGAAACAGGGTCCTGTGTAAACGTCGCAGGTCCGCGTTTCGAGATAATCTCCAGAAATCTCCTCGGCGGTGGCGACCGCATGGCTCAACAAGGCAACAGCGGCCAGCACGGTCCAACAAAGCGCGCGCATCAGATAAGCTCCTCGGGCAAGAGACATCGGCAAAATGCAAATGGCGAGCGACTTCGGCCATTCTATCCCTGCCAAAAAACAGGGTCCAGCGCGATGCCTCTCCGCGCGCCGATCATCTGCTAGCTGTGAAATGGCCAAACCAAGGGCGCGATCAGCACCGTGATGACCCCAATCAACAGGTCGAGCGGCACCCCCACCTTCACATAGTCGCTAAAGCGATATCCGCCCGGACCGTAGACCATCAAATTCGTCTGATAGCCGATCGGCGTGGCGAAACCCGCCGACGCCGCCATCATGATCACGATGATGAACGACATGGGATTGGCGTCCAGATTCCGCGCCGTGGCCAGCGCGAACGGAAACATCAGCGCCGCCGCGGCGTTGTTGGTGATTAGCTCGGTCACGATCACCGTCACCACGTACAGCATGGCCAGCGCGTACCAAGGGCTGCCGCCCGAAACGTCGATGATCGCGCTGCCAATCACCTTGGCCGCCCCCGTCTTTTCCAGCGCCGCTCCCAAGCCAAACGACGCGGCGATCGCCACCAACACCGACCAATCGATCGAGCGCCGCGCCGATCCAATGGTCACGCAACCGGTCACCAGCATCGCCGCCGCGGCAATCACCGCCGCCTTGAGCATCGACAGACTGGCGATGGCCCGCACCACCGGCCCCAGCGCCGCCACGCGACTGGGAATGGTCGCAAACCACTCCGTCTCGGCCAGCGTCACCGCGATCACCATGCAAAGCAAAATGCCAATCGCCAGCGCCGCGCGCTCGTGATGCGGCGGGTTCGAGTTTTCGATCGCGCTGACCAGGTAAAAATCGCGGCTGTTGCGCTGCTGTTCCGCGAACGACGGATGACACTCCAACAGCAACGTGTCTCCCGGCGTCAACACAATGTCGCCGATCTTCTGCCGCAGTCGCTCGCCGTTGCGCGCCACGGCAATCACCGCCGCGTTGTAAATCGACCGAAAACGGCCATCGCGGATCGTCCGCCCCGCCACCGGGCAGGTGTCCGAAACCACCGCCTCCACCAGCGTGCGTTCGCCCGTCGGGCTCACCAGCTTGAACACCTGATCGGTGGCCGGCACCAGCCCGCGGATGCGCCGCATCTCCACCACCGAATCGACGATTCCCACGAACACCAGCCGGTCGTTCGCCCGCAATCGCTCGAGCGACGAAACCGCCGGCATGATCGTTCCTGCGCGATCGATCTCCGCCAGGTACACCCCCTCCAAATGGCGCAGCCCCGCGTCCTCGATCGTCTTGCCCACCAGGGGGCTATCGGGCGCCACCAGCATTTCCACTGTGTACTCGCGCGGATCGTCGTGCCGGCTGATAGCGGGTCGCCGGTCGGGCAAGAGCCAGCGGCTGACAAAGATTACATACGCGCACCCCGCCAGCGCCGAAGGCAACCCCACCCAGGTGATGTCGAACATCCCCAGGCCATGCGGCAGATCGGTCTTGCCAAGCGCTTGCTCTTCGTTGGCCGCGGCGGAGATCACCAGACCATTCACCACCAGGTTGGTGCTGGTGCCGATCAAGGTGCAAGTGCCGCCCAAAATCGCCGCGAAGCTCAGCGGCATCATCACCTTCGACGCCGCGATGCGCAACTGACGCGCCCAATCGTTGACCGCCGGAATCAGCATCGCCACGAGCGGCGTGTTGTTCATGAAGGCGCTCAGCGCCGCCACCGGCAGCATCAGCCGCGTCACTGCGCCAGACGCCGACTTCGGCCGCCCGAACAACCGATTGGCAATGATGTCCACGCCGCCCGTTTCGCGCACCCCGGCGCCGATCACAAATAGCACGCCCACGGTAATCATGCCTTCGTTGGCGAAGCCGACCAGCGCGTCGCCCGGCGACAGGATGCCCGTCACCAACAAGAACCCCAGCGCCCCCACCAGAGCGATATCCGGGGCGATCGATGTGAAGGCCAGCGCCGCGAACACGGCGCCAATCACCCCTATGGTTGTCCAGGCCGAGATGCTCATCGTTCAACTAAACCCATGCTATCCGCTGCCGACCAAAACCCCGCAGCCAGACAAAGTTAGGTAGTGTGGTTCAATCGCCGCAAGCCCGCAAGGGCAGCGCGCGCAGACCCTGCGCCACGCCCGCCTCAAAATCGTATAATCCCTTTCTGGTCGGCGCCGAGGCATGGCAAGCGCCTGACATGGCACTACTTCTCAATACCCCTCGCTGCCAACCGCATGGGCATCCGTTTCCTCTGTCCCAACGGACACAAACTGCACGTCAAAGACTTCCTGGCGGGCAAGCGCGGCGTCTGTCCCAACTGCCAGGCGCGCTTTTACGTCCCCACGCAGTCGATGCCCAACTTGCGGGTGGCGCCAGCTCAAAAGCGTGGCAGCGGCGATTCTCATCCGACCACCGGCACCAACCATCTGGCGGCGAGCGCGGCGCCGGCCGGTCCGAGCAGCGACCCGCTCTCTGGTCCCCCCGACACGCATTGGCATGTGCGCTACGCCAGCGGCGAACAGTTTGGCCCAGCCGCGCCCGATGTGATGCGCCGCTGGTTGGCCGAAGGGCGCGTCCCCGCCGATGCGCTCGTTTGGCGCAGCGATTGGGAACAATGGCGCGCCGCGCAAGAGGTCTTTGAATCGAGCGACGACCAGCCCATCGGCTCCGAGTTTGAATTCGACCCGCAATTGCTCAGTCCGCGCGGCCCCGCCCCCGTGGCGGAAGCCGAAGAAATCACCGAGATCGAACCGCTGGAGGAAGCTCCGCGCCCCTCGCGCGCCTACCGCCGCCTGTCGCAGCAGCGGACGACCAAGATCATCGCCGGACTGGTGGTCGCGCTGTTCGTGCTCTTGCCGCTGCTTTGGTATGTGCTCTTTGCGGCCTAATTCGGCTTTGCGGTCGCATCGGCTTTCAGCAATTGTCGCATCGCCGTCATGAGCGATTCTTCCACCTCGGGCGCGGTGCGCGAGACAGGACTCGTCTCGTAGCCCCCTTGCGAGTAGGCGATGGCCGTGCCAATGTAGCCCGCGCCGTAATCGCCATAGGCCGCCATGCACACGGTGGCTTGCGGCGCCATTTGCTGCGCCGCCAATTGATATTCCACGAACAGTTCTCCCGGCATGTGCAGCACGCGAATATCTGGCCCCAATCCCAGGCAGGCGATTACCGGATGCTTTCCCTCGCGCACCCGCAGACAATACGCCAGATCGCGCGCCGCGCGCATCCGCTCCGCCTGTGGCGCGGCGGCGTCGTCCAGCACGCGCGCCAGCGCGGACTCGTCTTGCACTATGTCTCGGAGCGGCATCTTGGCGACGGTGGTGTTCCACGCAAGCGCCGCGCCGTCGATCGGCCGCCGCTCCGTCGCCTCCCAGGCGCGCTGCATCCCCACCGCCAGTCGCTCCGCTAAAATCGGGCGCATGGCCGGCGAGCCGTCGTTGTACTTGCCCGCGGCCACGTTCCCCCCGGCGCCGTTGAAGTGAATATGCGGCACGCCCGGCACGGCGGCCTCGCGTAGCGCGCGCGCCATGCCGACAAAATCGGCGCTCACTCCTCCTTGACCGTAATAGCTCTGCGGATGCGTGGCGTAGTAGCTCAACACCACGAGCGGCCGATCCTGGCTCCATAGGCTGATCAAGCGCACCCGCGGATCGATCGTTCCCTCCGGCGCCGCGCGCACCGCCTCGTCCTTGCAAGAACTGAACCGCACATGCTGTACGCGGCCATCGGCGCCTAGTATGCGCCGATTTGACGCCACCCCCTCCACCACGCCAATGCCCACTCCCAAATGCGTCGCCGGCGTCAGTTGTTGCATGGCGGCGCGCGCGGCGTCGGCCGCCGTGCGCAGCACCTGCTCGGCGGATTCAGCGTTGTAAATCTGGCCCCGCATCCCACGCGCTGCCAACAAGGCCTCGCTCGACTCGTCGATGCCCGGCGCGTCGTGCTGGTGCAGCGCGTGTACCGCCACGCGATCGGCGCTGGTCCCAATGGCCCCGGCCAACGTCTCGCGCCAGCGGTCGTGCGACGCGTTGGCGATGCCCACCCAATCCACCGCCACCAGACACACTGGCGGGCCGCTGCCCACCAAAATCAAGCCGCGCGCGCTGAGCCGATCAACAATCTCCTTGGCCGGCGGCACCGCCCCCTCGCAGAGCGGACTCCCAAGTGGTGGCGTCGCGTCCACCTGAAACGTCGCCAGCCGTAGCGGTTCCGCGCCGCGTAATGGGGTAATGGAAAACACAAACAACAGCAGCCAGCAGGCCCACGGCATTCGCATGGCGCAAGTTTCCAGAGTTTGCGAAAGTAACCCAACCTGTGATCACGTCGATTATATCGCCCGGCCAGCGCCACCGCCCGCGCACCAAACGTTGGCGCGGCCCTGGCACGCCGTTTCCGCTCGGCGAATCACTTGTCGCGGCGGTTTACGCCCCCCCAGCGACCGATAGAATGGCGATTCGTGCCTCGGCTTCCTTGGATGCTATGTCAGTACCGGAGCAGACCATGCAAAAACATTGTTTCCCGCTGGCGATTGCCGTTCTCGTCTGCTCGCTGGGCCAGGTGTTTGCCGCGGACGAGCCGAAAGGCACGGAATTCAAGATCGCCGGCCTCACCTTTGAGGCGCCCACCGCGTTCAAAGTCGAGCGCCCCAAGTCGCAGATCATCGAGCAGGAGTTTTCGGTTCCCGCCGCCGAGGGAGACGAGCGCGGCGGTCGACTCACCGTGATGACCGCCGGCGGTACCGTCGCGCAGAACATCGAACGCTGGATCGGCCAATTCAGCTCGCCTGACGGGGGCGCCGTCAAACCCAAGGTCGAAAAGAAACAAGCCGGCCGCCACGAAGTTCACTTTGTCGAACTCTCGGGCACGTTCGACGACAAGCCCGCCCCGTTCGCGCCTGGCGTCGCGCGCGAGGGCTATCGCATGCTCGGCGCTATTATCCCCGGCGCTCGGGGCGCCGTGTACTTCAAGTTCTATGGCCCCAAGGCGACCATGTCCGCCCACGAAGCGGCGTTTCGCCAGATGATCCTCGACGGCGTCGACGAATCGTAACGCGCCTCTCGCCACCCATGGCGGAACGCGGCGAGCGTCCCTGCCTGCATCTTCCTCAATCGACGAGTCCGCTCTCCGGCATGAAGATTCAACAGTTTCTCGAACATCACGGCATCGGCGCCAATCCCTTCGCGGAGGAAGACGCCCAGACCGATCCGGTCTTCAAGACCTATTGCATCGCCAACGCCCACCACCCGGCCTGGGAAAAGGTGTATGGCGATCCCTCCGAGCCCGCCACCAGCGTGGTCTTTGGCGAGAAGGGTTCTGGCAAGACCGCGCTGCGGCTGCAGATCGTCAAGCACATCGAAGAGTACAACCGCGCGCATCCGGCGGGCCGTGTGTTCGTCATCGAATACGACGACTTTAATCCTTTCCTCGATCGTTTTCGCGACCGGGTCGGCAAACGCCGCGACGCCTCCCGCGTGCTCGATCAATGGAAGCTTTGGGACCACATGGACGCCATCCTCTCGATTGGCGTCACCAAGCTGGTCGACCGGATCCTCGGCGTCCGCAACGAGGACGAGAGCAACCAGGAACAACTCAATCTCAAGGCGCTCGATCGCCATCAATCGCGCGATCTGCTCTTGCTGGCCGCCTGCTACGATCAATCGACCTGGGAAACATTTCGCGGCCGTTGGAGCCGTCTGCGGCGCAAACTCCGCTTTTCCACGCTGCGGGCCAAGAAGTTCTTGCTGCTCGGCATGCTGGTCACGCTGACGGTGGTTGGAGTCGTGGCCGGAACCCAGCACTGGGATTGGCTCGCCTCCCCCTGGCCCTATTTGTTCGTGATCCTCGGCTGGCTCCCCTGGGCCATTCGCGCGGGGCGACTGCTATGGACCGCGCGCGGCATCGCCCGCGAGCTGCGCGTCATTAACCACACTCCCAACCCGTTGCGGCAGGTGCTCGGCAACTTCACGTCCGACGAACTCTCCAATCAGCCGCTCCCCACCCGCGCACGCACCGACGACCGCTACGAACTGCTGTCCAAGCTGCAAGGCGTGCTCAAATCGCTCGGCTACGGGGGCATTGTGGTGCTGGTCGATCGCGTCGATGAGCCGCATTTGATCAACGGCTCCCCCGATCTGATGCGGCAACTCCTCTGGTCGATGCTCGACAACAAGTTCTTGAAGCACCAGGGGATCGGCTTCAAGCTGCTGCTGCCGATCGAACTGTCGTACTACATCAATCGCGAGGACCGCGACTTTTACCAACGCGCTCGCCTCGACAAGCAGAACATGGTCCCCTCGCTGGAGTGGACTGGCGAGGCCCTGTACGACGTGGCCAACGCCCGCCTGCGCGCCTGCGCCAACAATGGACGCGCGCCCAAGGTGCGCGACTTGTTCGACGAGTCGATCAACGACCGCCGCCTGATCGACGCCTTTCGCGGACTGCGCGTGCCGCGGCACCTGTTCAAGTTCCTCTATCGGGCGATGGCCGCGCACTGCAACGCCCACACCGAGGACCAACCCGCTTGGCGCATCACCGGCGAAACCTTTGAATCGGCCTTGGCCCTCTATCAGCGCGACCAGGACGCCTTCGATCGCGGCATGGGAGCCGGTTGAGACGTCGCAATTTGGGTGACGCCATCCCGTCTTGACCCGCAGGCAAGGTTTCGCCAAACTCCCGCCCGCGCGCTGTGGATTCTCGCTCGATATTGCTAGCACTGATGGCGCGCCCGCCGACGCTTCCGCCGTCGACGGAACCCTCGCTGCCCAAGTAAGGAGACTGGCACGATGCGACGCCCGTTGGCCGGGATGGCCCTTTTGCTGTGTTGCTTTGCGGTTGGCTGCGGTGGCAGCGCCGCCACCAAGGATGCCCCTGCCGCGCAGGCCGCGGCCAAGTCCGTGCCACCGCCCGATGTCGCCGTCCGCGCGTTTCTCGAAGCGGTCCGCACCGGCAACGACACCGGCGCGTCCGAGCTATTGACGCCGCTCGCCAAGCAAAAGACACAGGAAATGGAACTTCAAGTGGCCCCGCCAGGCAGCGCCACCGCCAGCTATAAGATCGGCGCCACCGAGTACATCGCCGAAGATGGCGCCCATGTCGCCACCGAATGGACCGATGTCGACGCCGAAACCGGCACGCCGCAAACCGACCCTATTATCTGGATGGTGCAGCGCCAGCCGGACGGTTGGCGGATCGCGGGCATGGCGACCAAGGTCTTTGAAGATCAGCCGCCATTGTTTTTGAACTTCGAAGATCCCGAAGACATGCTGCGCAAGCAGCAGCTTGTCGCGGAGGAGATCGAGCGCCGCGCCAATCCACAAGCACAACCGCCAGCCGCCACCGCTCAGACTGGTCAGCCGGTCAGCGGCAATGCGGCCGCCGCGACACCCGTCGGCTCAACTCCGGCGGCGCCGCAGGGAGTGCAAAAGGCATCTGCCACGATTGGCCAAGCGCCCGCCACCACTCCGCGGCGCTAACGGCCCCGAAAATGGTTCCGGGATCGCTAGCTGATGATGAAAAATTCATCACATCGATTTGCCCGTGGAGCCCAATGACAAAATAGCGCGAAATTCGCTATTTTGAATTGAGCGGTAAATTAGGCTGTTTATCACTGCGACTCGAGAACGGACGGCCCGTTCTCGGGTCGTTTTTTTTGCGCGCATTACCCCGTTTGACGTTCACAACCAGCAAGCTACGTTTTCACAACGATCCCGCCGGTAACAATCGATTACCAATCCACCCTGACCCGCAAACTTTACCCAAACCGCCGCTTGACAGGGGTAGTCAGGGTGTTAACCTAGCCTGCGCAATGTGCTTAGTTTTCTTAACCGGCAAGGGCATTCACACAGGGACGCCCCCCGAGCGAGTTATCTGAGTTCATTGTCCAAAAAGAAATACTCCCCGCTCCAGTGGCTGCCTTGTCCGTGGGGGGTGGATGAACTGCGACGAGGCAGCAAACGATCGTTTGGGAATCCTGATATTCTCGGTACCTGTTTGGAGGAATTCGGATGAATCGGACTTTGTTGTTCGGCATCGCGATCTTTTTCGCGGTGGTTGGAATCGCCCTGGTGGGCGGTGAGAGCTCGGCCAAGGCCGGCTTGTTCGGTCACGGCTGCGGCGGCTGCCATGCTGGTTGCGGCGGCTACGATTGTGGCGGTGGCGATTGCTGCGCCCCGGCCTGTGGCGGTCGCAAGCACCGTCATCGTTGCTGTGGCTTGTTCGGCCACAAGCGTCATCGTCGTTGCGGCGGTTGCGCTGCCCCGGCCTGCTGCGGCGTTGATGCCTGCCAGCCGGCTTGCTGTGGCGAAGCCCCGGTCTGCGCCCCGGCCTGTCAGCCGGCTTGCCCCCCGAGCTGCTGCGGCGATGCCGCTGCTCCGGCTCCCGCTCCGGCCCCGGCCCCTGCGGCTGAGGCTGCTCCCCCGGCGCCCGCCCCGGCCCCTTCGGCCTCGGTGCAGCCGTTCGGTTTCCGTCAGGTCGCCTTCCGTCGCTAAGCGCGGATGACCCTGACCGAATATCGCCGTCTGCCCTGTGGCGGTGATGAGGTTAAATCAAGCCCGGACTTCGGTTCGCCGAAGTCCGGGTTTTTTTATGCCCCTGCCCCACCTCGCAATGATTCGCGCCACCGGCAATTCCCGAATGCTCCGCCGCTGGCTGAACTTGGCAAACTTCGCCGGTCGAGAAAGATGAAGCGGCGCGCTCTTTAAACTGCTCGCGCTCCGTCGGCGCACTCTCCCGAAATCCGCACTTCCAAGAATCCTATGACCAACGCCAACACCGCCGAGGCCAACATGCTCCCAGCCGGCGCCTTGCGCACCGGACTGTCGATCTTCTTGTTCGCGCACTTGTTCGCCGTCATCATCGCGATCGTCGGCCGCGGCCCGGTCCCCTCGCCCCTCACCTCCCGCGTCGCCAACCTCTCGATCCTGGCCGAGTACCGCCGCTTGTTGCATATCGATTCCGCCTACGCCTTTCCGCTGACGCGGGCAGACGAGTTCGACATCGATTACGTGATCGAAGCCCTGGTCACGCTCCCCACGGGAGAGGCTCAAACGCTGCTCATGCCCGATTCCAGTATCGCCGGCGAGCGCGCCCGCCATTGGCGCATGCTCGGCCAATACATGGCGCTGTATCTCGAAGACGCGGATCGCGAGTCGCTGCTCGCCACCGGCATCGGCCAAGGGCTCATCGCCCGCTACGACGCCAAAGACGTCGATCTGAAGCTCAAGGCCCATTACCTCCAGGACCGCGGCGGCTACCTGCAAAAGCCAGATCCCAATCGCGACGATCTGTGGCGCGATCGCTATGAAGCCCGCATCTGGATGTCGGGCGGCGCTCCGCGACTTCTCAAGAAAGAGAATCGCGGCGAGGCGGCGCCGGTCGCTGAATCCGCCTCCACGCCGGCCCTGCCTCCACAGCTTCCCCCAGCCTCGCCCACGCCGACCTTGCCCCCTTCGCTTGCGAAATAAGGACGATGGATTTGATCTCCACATACTTCAGCACCTTGGCCCAGCGCTTTGGAGAAGGGTGGAACCGCTTCTGGTTTACCCGCGCCCTTCCCGACACGCTCAGCCTCATGCGTCCGCTGGTCGGGCTGATCGCGCTGGCCTGGCACGCGACCTACACGGCCGACCTCGTTGAGTTCTTCGGCCCCGGCGGAGTCATCACCCCCGATCTCTGGAATGCCTGGACCTCCGGCTCGGCGATTGGCGGCGGCGTGTCGCGCTTCAACTACCTGATCTACGCCAACTCCGCGCAGTCGCTCGTCCTGATGCACTGGCTCGGCTTCGCGGTGCTGCTGGCGTTCACCGTAGGTTTCGCCACGCGCGCCGCCACGATCGGCGCCCTGGTCGTGGCCATCTCCTATATCCATCGCGCGCCGATGCTCACCAGCGAGTTCGAACCGGTGCTCACCATGGTCCTCGCCTATTTCACCTTTGCCGAAATCATTGCGCTCTTTGAGCGCCCGCCGCACACCCCCTTCGCCTTGCTTTCCGGCGACACGCTAGGCGCTCGGTTCTCCATCGACTCCTGGCTCCGCGGCGCCAGCCAGCCGCTTCCTTCCGCCGCCGCCAACATTGGTGCGCGGTTACTGCAGTTGCACGTCTCCGCCGTCTATTTCATGTCGGCGATCGCCAAGCTCGGCGTCGATGCCTGGTGGAGCGGCGAAGCGGTTTGGTGGCTGGTGGCCAAGCCCGAGGGCGCCAGCTACTTTCTCGCCCCCTACCTCGACGACCATGTGTTCCTGCTCAACTTCCTCACGCACTCCATCGTGTGGTTCCAACTCGCCTTCGCGCTGCTGATCTGGAACCGCTCGGCCCGCCCGCTGCTGGTCGCCTTGTCGCTCCCCCTGTGGTGCATGGTCGCGCTCGTCTCGGGCTTTTGGTTGTTCAGCGCCATCATGTTCGCCGCGGGACTGGCGTTCGTGGCGCCCCAGTGCTCCGCCGCGCTGGGCCGCTCACACGCCGTATTGCTCGACAGCAGCCAGCCAATGCCAGTGCCTTCGCGCTAAGCGCCGCGCCGCGATCGTTGCTACAATGGCGCCTCTTGGTCTCCCTGAGGACACGCCCATGCCGCGCTTCGATCGCCGAAAATTCCTTGCCGCCGCCGCGTCCGGTTCGCTCGCGCTGGCCCATCCGTTCGCCACGGCCTCCGCGATCGAACCCATTCGCCGCCAGGACGGCCCCAAGTTCAAACTCAGTCTGGCCGCCTACAGCTATCGCGATCTGCTGGAAAAGCCCGCCGCCAACTACTCGCTACAAGACTTCGTCCGCACCTGCGCCGACTTGCAACTCGACGCCACCGAACTCACCAGCTACTACTTTCCCAAACAAATCACGCCCGAGTATTTGCGCCAGCTCAAACAACTTGCGTTCCTGCTCGGGCTCGACATCTCGGGCACGGCGGTCGCCAACGATTTCGCCCAGCCTGCCGGCGACAAGCGCGAGGCCGATCTGGCGCATGTGCGCCAGTGGGTCGACTATGCCGAGATACTCGGCGCGCCGGTGATCCGCATCTTCTCTGGCGGTCGCAAGTTTCTGCAAGACGCCGCCCTAGCGCATCGCCTGGCCGTCGAAGGAATCGAGGCCAGTTGCGACTATGCCGGCCAGCACGGCGTCATGCTCGCGCTCGAAAACCACGGCGGGCTCACCGAGCATGTCGACGACATGCTGGCCATCGTCCGCGACGTCAAAAGCCCTTGGTTCGGCGTGAATCTCGACACGGGCAACTTCAACAGCGCCGATCCTTACGCCGATCTTGCGAAGATCGCCCCCTACGCCGTAAACGTGCAGGTGAAGGTCTCTGTCCACCCCGCCGGCGCCGATCGCCGACCCGCAGACTTCAAGCGACTGGCGGCCATCCTCCGCGACAGCGGCTATCGCGGCTATGTGGTGCTCGAATACGAAGAGCCCCAAGACCCGCGCCAAGGCGTCCCCAAGTCGCTGGAAGAGCTCCGCGCCGCCCTGGCGTAACGCCTCTGGTACGCGCCTGCGCATAAGCGGTCGCCCGCTCCAATCCCCTTTTCAATCCATGCGCGTCTGGCTAAGCGGCGCCCATCTTGACGCGCCGCAGGAAACTGTAAATACTAATACAGTTTCCATAGTATCACCCGCGCCAAACCATGCCACGCAAACCAAGCCCATCCGCCCCAGTGTCCGCTCCCCCGCCCGACCCCGCGCTCGTCGCCCGGATCGTCGCCGCCGCCCGCAAGCACTTCTTTGCCCACGGCGTGCGCGGCGTCACCATGGATCAACTGGCTCGCGACCTCGGCATGAGCAAGAAAACGCTCTATGCCTGTTTTCCCAGCAAGCCGCAATTGCTCGACGCCGTTCTGCTCGACAAGTTTCAAGGCATGCGCGCCGAGTTGGACCAGATCACCTCTCGGCCCGGCGGCAAATTCCAGGACGAACTGCGTCAACTGCTGGCCTGCCTGCAGCGCCAGACCGCGGAGATTCAGCCCCCCTTGGTTCGCGATCTCCGTTTGCTGTCGCCCGATGTCTTCGCCCGCATCGAAACCCATCGCCGCGCCATGATTCAAACCTACTTTGGCCAACTCTTCGCGCGGGGCCAGCGCGCGGGGGCGATCCGTAGCGACATCTCCACGCAATGGATGATCGACATCCTGCTGGCCGCCGTCCAGGTCATTGCCAACCCCGCCACCATCACGGCGCTCGACGTGTCGCCGCAAACCGCCATGAACACGATCATCTCGGTCGTGCTCGAAGGGGTCATGACGCGCAAACCCAGAGCAAAAAAATGAATCCGCCGCGCGCAGCACGCTGGTTGACCTCCCTGGCCGCCGTTGGCCTATCGATCGCCGGCTGCGACCGCGCCGATCCGAACCGCGTGCAAGGCTACGTCGAGGGGGAGTTTGTCTATGTCGCGTCTCCCCAGCCCGGCTTGCTGCAAACGCTGCATGTCGATCGCGGCGCAAAAGTCGCGGTAGGCGATCCGCTGTTTGCGCTCGACAGCACTCCCGCCCAAACCGCGCGCGACGAGGCCACTCGCAAACTGGCGCAAGCCAGCGCCACCTGGGAAGACCTGACCAAAGGCAAGCGCCCCAGCGAGATCGACGCCTTGAACGCGCAGCTCGAGCAGGCTCGCGCCGCCGTTGAGTTCTCCCAAAACGAACTCGCCCGGCAGGAGCAGCTTTATCGCACCAAGGCCACCTCGGCCGAGCAACTCGATCGGACGCGCACGCTGGCCAAGCAAGATCGGCAGCGCGTGGCGCAGCTAGAGGCCGATCTCGCCACGGCGCGGCTCGGCGCCCGCGCCGATCAGATCGCCGCGGCCGAGGCCCATGTCCGCGCGCAACAGGCCGCGCTCGAACGCGCCCAGTGGGATCTCGACCAGACGAGCCGCGCCGCCCCCCAAGCGGGACTCGTGTTCGACGTCTTCTTCCGCCCCGGCGAGTGGGTGGCCGCCGGCCGACCTGTCGTCGCGCTGTTGCCGCCGCAAAACATCAAAGTGCGGGCGTTCGTCCCCCAGCCGCGCATCGGCTCCTTGCGCGCCGGCGATGCCGTTCGCGTGATCGTCGATGGCGTGGGCCAGCCCTTCGCCGGCAAGCTCAGTTTCATCGCGCCCGGCGCCGAATACACACCGCCGGTGATCTACAGCCAGGAGAATCGCAGCAAGCTGGTGTTCATGATCGAAGTCACGTTCACTCCGGACGTGGCCGCCCGGCTCCACCCCGGTCAACCGGTCGACGTGCTGCTGCCCAAGTGATTGCATGCCTCACGATCTCGCCATCGACGTCCATGGAATGACCAAGCGGTTTGGCGACCGAGTGGCGGTCGATCACATCGATTTGCAGGTGCGCACGGGCGAGATTTGTGGATTTCTCGGCCCCAATGGCAGCGGCAAAACCACCTTCCTCCGCATGCTCTGCGGCCTGCTGCGCGCCGACGCCGGTAGCGGCGTCTGCCTAGGGCACGACGTCATCCGCGAAAGCGCCGCGATCAAACGCGACGTCGGCTATATGACGCAACGTTTCACCTTTTGGGAAGACCTCAGCATCGCCGAAAACCTCAGCTTCACCGCCCGCATGTACGGCGTGCCGCGCCCGCGCGACGCGGTGCGCGATAGTCTGGCCCGGCTCGGCCTTACGGCGCGCGGCGGCCAACTGGCTGGCCAATTGTCTGGCGGTTGGAAGCAGCGTCTCGCCCTGGCTGCCTGCCTGATCCACGAGCCTCGGCTCTTGCTGCTCGACGAGCCAACCGCCGGCGTCGATCCCAAAGCGCGGCGCGAGTTTTGGACCGAGATTCATCAACTCGCCGCGCAAGGCTTGACCGTCCTGGTCACCACGCACTACATGGACGAAGCCGAGCGCTGCCATCGGCTCGCCTACATCCTCGATGGTCACCTGCTCACGCATGGCACGGTGGAAGAGGTGATCGCCCAGGCCGGCCTCACCACCTGGGAGGTGCGCGGCCCCGGACTGAACGCGCTGGCCGAAACGCTTCGCCAGCAAGACGGCGTCAATCAGGTGGCCGCCTTTGGCGCCGCGCTGCATGTCAGCGGCGACGACGCGGCGCGGCTGGCCCACGCCATCGAACCATTCCGCGCGGCCAGCGGCCAGTGGCGCCAGGTCGCGCCCGGCTTGGAAGACGTGTTCATCCACCTCACCGAGCAGGCCCGCCAAGGGGCGCCGCCATGAGTCGTCGCGTGCGGTTCTCGCCAGCGCGCTTATGGGCGGTGGTCTGGAAAGAATTCATCCAGATGCGGCGCGATCGGCTGACTTTCGGCATGATGATCGGCATCCCGATGATTCAGCTCGTGCTGTTCGGCTTCGCCATCAACTCCGACCCCAAGCACCTGCCCACCGCGGTGCTGCTGGCCGACCACGGACCGCAGGCCCGCACCTTGCTGCGCGCCATTCAAAACAGCGGCTACTTCGATGTGGCCCTCGTCGTGCAAACCGAGCAAGCGGCGCGCGACGCGCTGGCCCACGGCCAAGCGCTGTTTGTCGTCAACATTCCGGAGCAGTTCAGTCGAGATCTGGTGCGCGGCGATCGCCCGGTGGTGCTGGTCGAGGCCGACGCCACCGACCCCGCCGCCACCAGCAACGCCATTGGCGCCTTGCGAACTTTGCTCGACACAGCCTTGGCCAACGACTTCCAGGGGTCGCTCGACTACCTGGCCACCCCTCCGCGGCCGATCGAACTGCGCGTCCATGCGCATTACAACCCCGACGCCAACACGCAATACAACATCGTGCCCGGACTGATGGGCGTGATCCTGACGATGACCATGGTCATCGTCACCGGGCTGGCCATCACGCGCGAGCGGGAACGCGGCACCATGGAAAACCTGTTGGCGATGCCCACTCGCCCCGCCGAGGTGCTGATCGGCAAGATTGTGCCTTACATTCTCGTCGGCTATGTGCAGGTGGGGCTGATCCTGTTGGCCTCGCGTTTTCTCTTCGACGTGCCCATCTACGGCAACCTGCTGTTGCTGCTGGCGGCCACGTTGCTGTTCATTCTCGCCAATCTGGCGGTCGGCATCACCTTCTCCACCCTGGTCAAGAACCAACTGCAAGCCATGCAGATGTCGTTCTTCTTCTTTCTGCCGTCGCTGCTCTTGTCGGGCTTCATGTTCCCGTTTCGCGGCATGCCGCGCTGGGCGCAGATGGTCGGCGAGGCGTTGCCGCTCACTCACTTCTTGCGCGTGGTGCGCGGCATTCTGCTCAAGGGCAACGGCATCGCCGAGATCGTGCCCGACCTCTGGCCCATCGCGCTCTTCACCACGGTCGTGCTGACGATCAGCGTCAAGCGCTATCGGCAGACGTTGGACTAGCCGACCTGGGCGGTCTCGCGCGCCTTAGGGTGATCTTCCAACCCCAGCCGCTTCATCTTTTTGTAGAGCGTGGTGCGGTTGATGCCAAGCTGCTCCGCCGTGAGCTGCCGGTTCCAATGGTGGCTCTCCAACACCTCCAAAATAATCTGTCGCTCTGGCGCCTCCAGCGCCTGCTTCAGCGTGCGCGCGCCCAAGGGCGCGACCACGGTCGCCGGCGCCGTCATCGCCAAGGCCGGCGGCAGATCGTCGATCCGAATCGTGTCTGACTTCGACAGCAGCACGGCCCGCTCGACCACGTTTTGTAACTCGCGCACGTTGCCGGGCCAGCGATAGCCTTGCATCACGGCCAACGCCTCGGGCGCGAAGCCGCGCGCCTGCCGCCCCGACTCCTGGCACACCTCTTCCAGGAAATGTTTGGCCAACAGCGGAATATCGGCGATTCGCTCCCGCAGCGGCGGCAATTCGATGTTGATGACGTTGATGCGATAGTACAGGTCCTGCCGAAAGCGTCCCTGACCCACCAGTTCCGACAGATTCTCGTTGGTGGCCAGGATCACGCGCGAGTCGACCTTGAAGGTCTTCGAGCCGCCAACCTGCTCGAACTCAAACTCTTGCAGCACGCGCAGCAACTTCACCTGCATACTGGCCGTGGCCGTGCCGATCTCGTCTAAAAAGATGGTGCCCCCGTCCGCCAGCGCGAACTTGCCCAACCGGTCGCCGGTGGCCCCGGTGAACGCCCCCGCCGCGTGGCCAAACAACTCGCTTTCCAAGAGCGTCTCGGGCAGCGCGCCGCAAGCGACTTCGACAAACGGCTTGTCGCGCCGCGCGCTGCGCCGATGAATGGCCCGCGCGATCAGCGATTTGCCCGTGCCGCTCTCGCCGGTGATCAGCATCGTCACCTTGGTGTCGGCGACGCTTTCGATCAGGTCAAAGACCTTGAGCATGCGGTGGTCGTGGCCAATCACATTCTCCAGGCCAAACCGCAAATCGAGCTGCGCCTTGAGATTTTGGTTTTCCGCGATCACGCGCCGCTGCGTCAGCGCGCGTTGGATCGACATCTCCAGCTCATCGTCGATGAGCGGTTTGGTCAAAAAATCGAACGCGCCAAGCTGGATCGCCTCGACCGCCATGTCGGCGTGGCCGTAACCGGTCAAGAGGATCACCGCCATGTCGGGATGCGTTTGGCGGCACTGCGTCAACAGCTCAAAGCCGTCGCCGTCTCCCAATCGCACGTCGGCCAGCAACAGGTCGTAGCCGCGGCGCGCCAGCGACTTCATCGCGTCGGCATGGCCGCTTGCCGTGTCGACCTGATACCCCTGCTCGCGCAGCCACTCCGACATCGAGTTGAGAATGTGGCGGTCGTCGTCGACAAGTAACAGCGTGGCTTTGCTCATTGGTCGGTGGCTTTTGCTAAGGCAAGCGCGCGCACGCGCGGAAACCGAGGCAATCGGCGGGAAGGTCGATACGCCATCCGTGCGGCAAACGCCACGAGCGGGCCACTGGGCCCGCCGGAGTCGACAAGCGCGCCAAGCGCCGCGGAGCCCGCGGGCCGGCACGTGGGAGGAAAACACGCCTGTCGCCAAATATCTACGTCGCTCGCTGCCACCGGTCAACGCGGGCGTCGTCCCGACGCCCCAGATCGCTCTTGGCCCGCGAGACGCCTAGCGATTGTGCCGATTTTCGCGGCATTTTTGTCCTTTGGCGCCGTGCCGCCGCCAGGTCGCTTTGAGCCGCCGCAATTCTCCGCCAACTGGCGGTTTGTCCCCCTAGCCGCCGGGGGGGGCGGCGCGTATCGTAAAACTTGTGATTGCAGTCCGACGCCTCAGATTCAACACCTTGGGACTCCGGGCGACATGCTCGGCTGATTGCGATCTTTCTTTCGCGTTTACGAAGAACGCGTGCCCCGGGCCATCGTGTGGGGGAACACCGAACGGGCCCAAAACCCTGACAGGCTGCCAGACAGAACCAAAGTCCAAAACGTCAACGAGGTGGCGATTCGTCAGGTTTTGTCCCCCAGACCTTAGCAGGACCTAATGCGGTCCATGGAGAGCACGTCGTAATGAGTATTCGCTTGTTGATTGCCGACGATCACGAGGTCGTCCGGTCCGGCCTGGCCAGCATCCTGGCCGACGCCGAAATTGAAATCGTCGGTCAGGCCGCCAACGGCGCCGAAGCGCTCCAACTGGCCAAAGAAACCAAGCCCGACATCATCTTGCTCGACATCCGCATGCCCGAGGTCGACGGCCTCGACGCGCTCGAAAAGATTCGCGATGAACTCCCCGAGACTCGCGTCATCATCCTGTCGACCTACGACAATCCCACCTACATCGCCCGCGCGGTGACGCAAGGCGCCAGCGACTACTTGCTCAAAGGCTCCTCGCGCGACGAGTTGGTGGCCGCCATCCGCGCCACCGCCGCCGGCGACACCTCGCGCCGCTCCGCCGTCCTGCGCCGCGTGGCCAGCGTGCTGCGCACCACTGGCTTGCCGGTCGATGAGGAAGTCACCCTCACCATGCGCGAGAACCAGGTGCTGCGCCACGTGGCGCTGGGGCTCAGCAACAAGGAAATCGGCAAGTCGCTCTCCATCAGCATCGAGACAGTCAAGGAACACGTGCAGAATATTCTGCGCAAGATCAACGTCGTCGATCGCACACAAGCCGCCGTGTGGGCGGTGCGCAAGGGGTTGGTGTAACTCCGCTTCGCTAGCGAGGTTGGCGGCGCTTGCGCCGCGCGCCTTTCGTTGACGATCTTCCAGGGCGCCCCTAAACTCAACTTGCGCCGGCGCTAACAGTTCCGTCGCCGGTCCCACCTTGCGCCTTTGCTTTTCGAGGCCCACCGCTGATGAATCCACAGACCGCAGTCATCGAAGATCTCGCCATCAACACCATCCGCACCCTGTCGATGGACGCGGTGCAAAAAGCCAATAGCGGGCATCCCGGCACGCCAATGGCCCTGGCGCCAGTCGTCTACGAGCTGTGGACCCGGTTTCTGCGCTACGATCCCCAGAACCCGCTTTGGCACGCGCGAGACCGCTTTGTCCTCTCCTGCGGCCATGCCTCGATGCTGCTCTATTCCACGTTGCATCTGGCCGGCGTGCGGCAACTCGACGCCGCGGGGCGACCCACCGGCGAGCTCGCCGTGCCGCTCGAACACATCGAAAAATTCCGCCAGTGGGAAAGCCGCTGTCCTGGACATCCCGAGCACGGTTGGACCAGCGGGGTCGAAACCACCACTGGCCCGCTGGGCCAAGGAATCGGCAACAGCGTCGGCATGGCCATCGCCCAGCGCTGGCTGGCGGCGCAGTTCAACCGGCCCGGCTACGACTTGTGGGACTACAACATCTACGCCGTGTGCAGCGACGGCGACCTGATGGAGGGAATCAGCCACGAGGCCGCCTCGTTGGCCGGTCACCTCCGCCTGTCGAACCTCTGCTGGATCTACGACCACAACGGCATCACCATCGAAGGTAAAACGCAACTGGCGTACAGCGACAACGTGGGCCAGCGCTTCGAGGCGTATGGTTGGAACGTCGTGCATGTCGACGACGCCAACGACCTCGAATCGCTCGGCCGCGCCTACGAAAATTTTTTGGCGGTCAATGATCGGCCGACGATGATCATTGTCCGCAGCCAGATCGCCTACGGCGCGCCCAACCTGCAAGGCACGTCCAAAGCGCATGGCGAACCCCTCGGCGCCGATGAGATCCGCCTGACCAAAGAGCATTACGGTTGGCCGGCCGACCAAAGTTTTCTAGTTCCCCCCGAGGTGCGCGATCACTACGCCGCGACGGTCGGCCGGCGCGGTCGCGAACTGAGCGAGGAGTGGGAGACCAACTTCCAGGCGTATGCCAAGGCGCATCCCGAGTTGGCCGCCCGCTGGAAACTGATCGCCGAGCGCCGCCTGCCACAGGGGTGGGACAGCGAACTGCCGGTGTTCCCCGCCGACGCCAAGGGCATGGCCAGCCGCGTCTCCAGCGGCAAGGCGCTCAATGCGGTCGCGGCCAAAGTGCCGTGGCTCCTGGGTGGCTCGGCCGACCTGGCTCCGTCAACCAAAACGCTGATCGCCGGCGATGGCAGCTTCGAGGCCGCCGACCACGGCGCTCGCAACCTGCACTTTGGCATTCGCGAGCACGCCATGGCGGCGGCGCTCAACGGCATGGCGCTCTCCAGCGTCCGCCCCTATGGCGCCACCTTCCTGGTGTTCAGCGATTATTGTCGCCCCTCGAAGCGGCTCAGCGCCCTCATGGAACTGCCGGTCATCTACATCTACACGCACGACAGCATTGGCGTGGGCGAGGATGGCCCCACGCACCAGCCCATCGAGCATCTGTCGTCGCTCCGAGCCATGCCGCAGATGCTCGTCGTCCGGCCGGCCGACGCCAACGAAGTGAGCGAGGCCTGGCGTGCGATCATGCCGCTGCGCGATCGCCCAGTCTCGCTTGTCCTCACGCGGCAAGACCTGCCCACTCTCGATCGCGCCAAGTACGCCGCGGCCTCTGGGCTGGCCCGCGGCGCCTACATCCTGGCCGACGCGCCCGGCGGCAAGCCGCAGGTCATTCTCATGGCCACCGGCAGCGAGGTGTCGCTGTGCGTCGCCGCCTATGAGCTTCTGACGGCCGCTGGCGTTCGCGCGCGCGTCGTCAGCATGCCATGTTTCGAGTGGTTTGCCCAACAGCCGCAAGCGTATCGCGACGAAGTGCTCCCCCCCGCCGTCACGGCCCGCGTCGGCGTCGAACTTGGCGTCCGCCAAGGTTGGGAGCAGTGGCTGGGACCACAAGGCGCTTTCATTGGCATGGACCGCTTTGGCGCCAGCGCGCCGCTCAAGGTGCTGCTCGACAAGTTCGGCTTCACCGCCGAGCACGTCGTCAGCACGGCACAATCCTTGCTGCGTTAACTTGCGCGAGCGCGGTCGTGCCTCGTTGCGCGCTCGTTAATCGGTTTAAGCACCGGGCGCGCGACCACCCAAGTCACAGCCAATCACCGGGCCATTCTGAAACCGCCAGGGGGACGATTAATGTATCGAGTGTGGGCGCCAGCCGCACGACAATTGCACATCGACACGGGCGGCGTGCAGACGCCGCTCGCCCCGTGCGAACATGGCTGGTGGCGCCTCGACCGCGAACTGCCACCCGGCGCCGACTACGCGCTGCGGATCGATGGCGGCCAGCCGCTCCCCGATCCCGCCTCGCGCTGGCAACCGGCCGGCGTCAATGGCCCTTCGCGCTGGATCGATCCCCAGCACTTCGTTTGGCGTCATGCCGACTTCACTCCCCCCGACTGGCGCGACGCGATCGTCTACGAACTGCACATCGGCACGTTCACGCCGCAAGGCACGTTCGACTCGGCGATCGAGCGGCTCGATCATCTAACCGCGCTCGGCGTCACGCATGTCGAGTTGATGCCGGTGGCCGAGTGGGACGGCCCGCGCGGCTGGGGCTACGACGGCGTCGATTGGTACGCGCCGCATCACGCCTATGGGGGCCCCGAGGCGTTGGCCCGTCTGGTCGACGCCTGTCACGGCTGCGGCCTGGCCGTGCTGCTCGACGTAGTCTACAACCACCTCGGCCCCAGCGGCGCCTACCTGCCGCGCTTCGGTCCCTACTTCAGCGATCGCCACCATACCGCCTGGGGCGCCGCCGCCAACTACGATGGGCCCGGCAGCGACGAGGTGCGCGAGTTCGTCATTCAAAACGCGCTCCTGTGGTTGCGCGACTATCGCTTCGATGGTCTCCGCCTCGACGCCGTGCACGCCATCGTCGACACCTCCGCCCGCCACATTCTGGAAGAGTTGCGCGACCGCGTGGACGAACTGGAACAACAAACGGGCCGCCGCTTCGTCCTTGTCGCTGAAAGCGACCTCAACGACCCCCGCATTATTCAAACGCGCGAGCATGGCGGCTACGCGCTAGACGCCCACTGGGCTGACGACGTGCATCACGCGCTGCACGCCGTGCTCACTGGCGAACACGCCGGCTACTACGGCGACTTTGGCTCCTTCGCCCAATTGGCCGACGCCATGCGCTCTCCTTATACCTACGCCGGCGGCTATTCTCCCTTTCGAGATCGACGCCACGGCCGCGCCCCCGACGGGCTCGCGGGCGAAAAATTCGTCGTCGCCCTGCAGAATCACGATCAAATCGGCAATCGCGCCCAAGGCGACCGCATCACAAGCCTGGTATCCACCGACCGCGCCCGCGTCGGCGCAGCGCTCATCCTGCTGTCTCCCTACATCCCGCTTTTGTTTCAGGGCGAAGAGTGGGGCGCCTCCACGCCATTTGAGTACTTCACCAGCTTCCCCGATCGCAATCTCGGCGAGGCGGTCAGCCGCGGCAGGCGCAACGAGTTCAAAGAGTTTGGCTGGACGTTCGACCAGGTTCCCGACCCGCAAGACCCCGCCACCTTCGAGCGCTCCAAACTTCGCTGGGAAGAACTGGATCAACCGGCGCATCGCGACATGCTCGATTGGTACCAGCAGTTGATTCGGCTGCGCCGCGCGCACCCCGTGCTGCGCGATGGAGAACGCGACGCAGTCCAGGTCGCCTACGACGAGGCCGCCTGCTGGCTGCGCGTCGAACGCGGGCCGGTCACCATCGCCTGCAACCTGGGCAAGGCAACCGCCGACGTGCCAACCAGCGCCGGCCAGTCAACCAACGTCCTGGCGGCCAGTGGACATTGCCAGATCACTGCCGACGCCGTTCACTTGGCGCCCGACAGCGTGATCATCCTTGGGCCGGCGCTGGATCATTGAGCGCTATGCCAATCGCTACGCCAGCGCCTCGTGCACCACTTCGCCATCGACCAGCGGCAGCGGCCGCCCCAGCGCATCGTGAATCCAGGTGCGATGATCGATGCCCAACAGGTGGTACATCGTCGCCAACAAATCTTTGGGGCTCACCGGCCGATCGGTGACGTCGCTGCCAATTTTGTCGGTGGCGCCGACAATCCGTCCCCGCGCCGTGCCGCCGCCGGCGACCAGGGTGGTGTACGCGCGCGACCAGTGATCGCGCCCTGTGCCGGTGAACCGCGGCGTGCGACCATGCTCGCTAGTGCATACCACCAGCGTGTCGTCCAAGAGCCCCCGTTGATCGAGATCGGTGATCAGCCCGTACCACGCTTCATCCAGGCCAGGGCACAGCGCCGTGCGCATCCGCTCAAAATGGTTGTAGTGCGTGTCCCAGGCGTCTCCCGCCAAACCAAACTCATCCCAAAAAACCGTCACCACGCGGCTCCCCGCCTCCACCAACCGCCGCGCGGCCAGACAGGCTTGGCCAAACAACCGGTCGCCATACAGCGCGCGCGACTTGGTGTCTTCGCGCCTCAGGTCGAGCGCCTCGCGCAGGCCGGCCGAATGCAATAGCGAGAACGCCGTTTCTTGATGTCGATCCAGCTCCAAGCCCGCGCTGGTCGCATCGAGCGTTCGTCGCTCTTGCTCCAACTGCGCGAGCAGCCCGCGCCGACTATCAAGCCGATTAAGCGTCACTCCCGGCTGCGGATCGGTCGCCGAGGGAATCATGAAATAACTGTCGGGCGCCACCCCCAGATACGGATCGTTGTCGGCAAACACCTTGCCCGCCAGTTCCTTGCGGATGCCGCGCGTCGCCGTGCCGACAAACTCGGTCCACACCGGGTTGTACTGCGCGCCCAGGAACGCGGCATACGGCCCCGCGCGCGGCACCTCACCCACGCGCCGCGTGCTCATCGGAAACGGCAGCGCCAGATTCGGCGGAATGCCGGGCGTGGCCGCCGGCGCGCCGCCCGCGCCCGCGTCGCGCTTCAATCGATCGACATACTCCACCACCGAGCCGAAAAAGGGCCAATGCCGGGGATCGTGCGGCGCCAGCTCCATCGCCACGTCGATGGTCGGCGTCCCCGTCAGCGCGTAGGCCACGCCATGAATCGGATACGGGTGGGTCATCGACCGAATGACCGTGGTCCGATCCATCACCTTGGCCATGTTCGGCAGCAACTCGCACACGCCACAGCCCGTCAGCGACGACGAGATCGTCCCCAGCTCGCCCCGAATCTCCACCGGCGCCAGCGGCTTGGGATCGGCCCACTCCAACTGGCTGGGCGAGCCATACAGATGCAGCAGAATGATCGACTTGGCCTTGCCGAACGTGCCGCCGCTTTCGCCAGCGGCGGCTTGCAGCCGCAACAGATCGGCCAGACCCATATGGCCTAGCCCGAGTCCCGAGAGCGCCAGCGCGCCGGCATGCAAAAAATCGCGGCGACTGACGCCACTGCAAAGCCGGCGATGCGAACCCAATACACGCAACATGCCAAGCGGCTCTCACCTGCAACCAGAGGGGGGCGATGCTCCCAGGCCCCGCCATCGTAACACATCCCAAAGGTCGAGTCTCGCCGCGAACCTGCGCCCAGCTCGCGCTGTCCGCTCACCGCCAGCCGACGGCGCTGCAAAAGACTCACATTTTGCTAAGCTCTGGCGATTCCAACTGTTTTAGCGTTGAGGGAGCGTCTCGCATGTCGAAATTCCAACAACTGGTCGCCGACTACAAAGCCGGCGCCGATCAACTAGCGCCCGCCATTGAAGGCCTGTCGTACAAGGAACTGAACGCCCATCCCGTCCCTGGCACGTGGAGCATTCAACAAATCGTGATCCACATGATGGATAGCGACCTCATCGCCTCCGACCGCATGAAGCGCGTCATCGCCGAGGATCAACCAGCGCTCATCGGCTACAACGAGACTCTCTTCGCCGAGAACCTGCCGCAGGATCAACTCGACGCTGCCATGGCCTGCGAGATCTTTCGCCTCAATCGGCTGCTGACGGCCGCGCTGCTCGAGCATGTCCCCGACAAAGCCTTTGCCCGCACCGGCATCCACAACGAGGTGGGGCCGGTCACGCTCGAAAAGCTGCTCACTACCTACACCAATCACCTCGCGCACCACATGAAGTTCGCGCGCGAGAAGCGCAAGCTCCTCGGCAAGTGATCGTTATAGGTAGTCGTTCACCACATTCTCGAACAGTTCTTGCCGGCCGCTGCGATTGGGAGTGATCTCCCCCTGGGCCAGCATGTGCTTTTCGAGCGAGGCCAGCGTGGCTCGGCCACTTTCGATCTCCTGGCCGATGCCGCTGTCCCAAGAGCTATAGCGCTCGCGCACCATCCGCTCTAGCGCGCCGTCGGCCCGCATCGCCGCCGCGATTTTCAAGCCCCGCGCAAAGGCGTCCATGCCGCCGATGTGCGCGTAGAACAGGTCCACTGGCTCAAAGCTCTCGCGCCGCACCTTGGCGTCGAAATTCACGCCCCCCGTTTTCAATCCTCCGTATTTCAAAATCGCCAGCATGCACTGCGTGGTCAGGTAGATGTCGGTCGGAAACTGGTCGGTGTCCCAACCCAACAGCAGATCGCCAGTGTTGGCGTCGATCGATCCCAAAAATCCCTGGCTGCCGGCGTACTCCAACTCGTGCTGCATCGTGTGCCCGGCCAGCGTGGCGTGATTGGTCTCGATGTTTAGCTTGAACGAATCGGTCAGGTCGTACGCCCGCAAAAAGTTGATGCACGCCGCCGCGTCGAAGTCGTACTGGTGCTTGGTCGGCTCCTTCGGCTTGGGCTCAATCAAAAACTGCCCCTTGAAGCCGATGTGCCTGGCATGATCGACCGCCAGATGAAAGAAGCGCGCCAGGTGATCCAACTCGCGCTTCATGTCGGTGTTCCACAGGCTTTGGTATCCCTCGCGCCCGCCCCAAAACACGTAGTTCTCGCCGCCCAGCGCGTGCGTCGCTTCAATCGCCTTCTTCACCTGCGCGGCGGCGTAGGCAAAGGCGTCGGCGTTGGGACTGGTCGCCGCCCCATGTACATAACGCGGATTGCTGAACAAGTTCGCCGTGCCCCACAGCAAGCGAATGCCGGTCCGCTGTTGTTCCTCCGCCAGCGCCTTCACCACCGCGTCCAGGTTCTGGTTGCTCTCGGCCAGCGACTTCCCCTCGGGCGCCACGTCGCGATCGTGAAAGCAATAAAAGTCCACTCCTAGCTTCTGCATGAACTCGAACGCCACCCGCACGCGGCCAATCGCGTTCTCCACGTTGTCGACCGGTCCCTCCCACGGACGCTGCATCGTGCCCACGCCAAACGGATCGGCGCCTTGCCCGCGGAAGGTGTGCCAATAGGCCACGCTGAACCGCAAATGATCGCGCATTGACCGGCCTTCGATCAACTCGTCGGCGTTGTAATGCTTGAACGACAGCGGGTTCTTCGAACGCGGGCCCTCGTACGCGATCTTGGCAATTTCCGGAAATGCGGCGGCCATGGCGAAGTCCTTCAATCGACTGGTGGCGGTATCACATGCTGCGGCGAATCGTGCGGTTATCGTCGCAAAACGTCCCTGTCTGGGCAACCGGCGCCGGCGGCTTTACAGTCGTTCGCCCGACCACATCCGCAACAGCAGCGGCAGCAAGATCAAATTGCCGAGCATCCCGCCGAACATCGTCAGCCCCATCAACACGCCAAAATACACCAGCGGAATGAACTGGCTGAAGCACAGCGCGCTAAAGCCGACGATCAAGGCCAACGTCGAGAAGACCATCGCTCGCCCCGCCGACTGATGCACAATGTCGATCGCCCGATACACGTCGTGCCCCGCCTGGCGCACCTCCAAGAACTCGGCGATGTAGTGGATCGAAGCGTCCACCGCCAGGCCAATCGACACCGCCGCGATCATCGCGGCCCCCATGTTGATCTTCAGCCCAAACCAGCCCATCAGCCCCGACACCACCATGATCGGCAGCGCGTTGGGAATCATCGCGATGATCGCCAACGGCACGCTGCGAAACGCCACCACCATCATCACCAAGATGCTTGCCGTGGCGATCAAGAACGAGATCCATTGGTCGCGCAACATGCTGTCGATCAGATTGGTCAACAGCACAAAAAAGCCGGTGACGCTGGCCCCCTGGGGAAATACATCGTGCGTGATCGTGAGCACCTGTTGGATCAAGCGGTTCTTCTGGGCCGAGGGTTGTCGCTCCCGTGCGCGCAGCATGATGCGGTAGTAAGACTGATTGCCGTGCGCCTGGTCCGTGCCCAACAGCGCCTGCATGGCCACCGGCATCTGACTTTTGAAGTTGCTGATCAACAAGTCCAGCGGCATGCTGTCGCGCAGTTCCTCCCCCAGCGCCCCGGCGAACATGTCGATCCCGTCGACCAGGCTCAGCACCTTGGTCAATCCCGGCACGGTCTCGCCCTGCGCGTTCTCCACCCGCACTTCGTCGCGCAGCCGCGCTTCGAGCGCGCGCACCCGCGACAAGAACGATTCGTCCAGTTTTTCGGGCGCCGCGATGAAAATATCCATCACCCCCGCGCCCCCCAGGTGCGACTCCACAAACTGATAACTCTTCACCACCGGGCTGGAGGCGCGAAAGTTGCGCGTGAAATCGGTCTCCACGTCCAGCCAGCGGTAGCCAATTAACGACATGCCAATAAACAATAGCGACGACACAAAGATCAGCTTCGGTCGTTGCTCCAGGTAATACACCAGCGTGTGCAACCCCCGATCCAGGTTCCGCTCTCCCCAGGCGCGCTGCGGATCGGCGTCGATCGAGCCAATCAAAGACAGCCCCGGCAGCACCATCGCGATGCTCGCCAGCACCAGCAGCGACCCCATGGCCATCATCGCGCCAAAGTCGTGTACCGGCCCCACCTTGGCGGCCAGTAGCGAGGCAAAACCGGCCGTGTCGGTCAGGCACACCCACACGATCGGCACAGCCAGGCCGGCGCCGGCGGCCAAGAGCGCCTTCTCCGGCGTCTTGCCTTGCGCTCGCTCATCCCGAAATCGCACGATAATGTGCATCACGTGCGCAATGCCAATCACCGTGACGATCGACCACAGCATCGAGCTCACCATGCTCAGGCGGAAGTTGCCCACCACCAGCACCGCCTTGGTCCACCACAAGGCCGCCGTCACCACCGCCAACGGCGCAATCACCCACCGCACGCTGCGAAAGCACAGCACGATGGTCGCCATCAATAGCACCGTCGAGATCGTGCCCAACAGCGTGCCGTCGTGTTCGAGATAGCGAAACCCCTCGCTCACCATCACCGGCTCGCCGGTCAGTACCCCAGTTGGGTCGTGCCGGCTGATGATCGCGCGCAGCGCGTTCACCGTGTGCGTTCGCTTGGTCGAATCGCCCTCCGGCGCCAGCGTGCAGACCACCGCGGCGGTGCGCCGATCGGCGCTCACCAGATACCCCTCGAACAACTTCAAAAACGGTTCCAAGAGCGGATCTTGCACCAGGTCCACTCCCATTGGCGTCGTGGTCAGGCTCATCACCCCCGCCACCCCGGGCACGGCCTCCATCTTTTGGCTCACATCCGCGAGCCGCGCCATGCCGTCGCTGGTGAGCAACTCCGGATCGATATATGCCGCCAGCGCCACCTCGTTGCCGCCAAAGATCTGCTTGAGCTGCCGGTACGGCACAAGCAGCGGATCGTCGGGCGCGAACATGTTCTCGATCGATCGATCGAATCCGAGGCGGCCAGCCGGTCGGATCGACAGGACAACGGCCACCGCCGCCAGCAACAACAGCGGCCACCGCCAGGCGATCAGGCGACCCGCGATTTTCTCACTCAACGGTGAATACGACATGCTGTTGGAAATGCGCTCGCGGTTGCACAAGATAGTCGTACCGCCACCGGCACAGGGGTCCGCGGCGGCTGTCTCGTTTGTGGGAGAACGCGAATTCTACCAATCCACCCGCACGGCGCGCAGCATGCCAATCCTTCGGCCGCCGAACCACCATTCCAGCGGCTCGACGGCCAATTCTGGCTCGTGCTCTGCGTGGCCGGTCTGATCCGCGCCGCCGCGCTCTGGCATGGCGCCGATTCGCTCGCCGCCGACCCCGACAGTTATCGCCAGTACGCCACCAGTCTCCTGGAGCACGGCAATTTCCTGCGCAACGGCGCCCCTTCCGCCTGGCGCCCCCCCCTCTATCCACTGCTCTTGGCCGCCGCGCAGCGCATCGATGCTCAATCCATCTGGTCCGTCGCGGCGCTGCATTGGCTGGCCGGCTTGGCAACGGTGGCGTTAACGCTCCTCACCGCGCGCGCGCTAGGGTTGCGACGCTGCGCGCTGCTGGCGGCGCTGGTGGTGACGTGCGACCCCATTCTGCTCGCTAGCTCGACGCAGGTGATGACCGAAACGCTCGCCACATTTCTTGCCAGTCTCGTGCTTTACTCTCTCTGCCGCGCCCAGACACGCGGCGGCGCCATCGCCGCGCTTGCCGTGGGAATTGCTGGTGGGCTAGCCATTCTCTGCCGTCCCACCTTCGCGCTGTGGATGATCGCCTGCCTGCCGCTGGTCGGCGCGGCGGCCGGCAAGCGCTATCAGCCGCGCTGGGCGGCCATGGCCCTGCTGGTAGCTATGGCCACGCTCGCCCCGTGGGCCATTCGCAACGCCCTGCAACTCGGGCAGCCACTGATTACCACCACGCATGGCGGCTATACGCTGCTCTTGGGCAACAACCCGCGGTTCTACGATTTCTTGCGCCAGCGGCGGCGCGGCGAAACCTGGGACTCTGCCGAATTTGTGCAAGCGTGGCAGCAGACGCTGGCTGAGGAAGAAGTCGCCAGCGAGATCGACGAGGACGCCTTGGCCTATCGACTCGCCCGGGCCCACATCGCCGCCGCCGGGCGCGATTTTCTGCGCGCCGCGATCTACCGCCAGCAAAGCTTTTGGCGTCTGGCGCCGCTGCGCGCCGGACCGACCGGTACGCGGTCCGCGCAGTTCGCGCGGCTTGCCATCGCCGGCTGGTACTTTGCGGTGTTTGCGCTGGCGCTGGTCGGCCTGTTGTGGATCGAACGCGTCGGCTGGCGGCTCTGGCTCCCCTCGCTGCTCTTGATTGCCACGCTTGCCGCGGCCCACCTCTTTTACTGGACCGACATGCGCATGCGCGCGCCAGCCATGCCCGCCTTCGCCCTCTTGGCGGCGGCTGGCGCGGCCTGGATCGACGGCCAACTCAGTGCGCGTAAAGACAAGTAAGCCAGTGACTTGAGGGTTGCGCGGCCGCGCTGAAGATGCCTTGCTCTGGCTGACCGCCATTCCTACAATCCCCGCCCGGCGCGGCGCCCCCGTTCTCTTCCTAACAGCCGCTTGGCGTACGTCTTGGGACGTCGCCGGCTCGTCTGCAACCAGGGCATCGCGCGGGCAAGGGATCGCAACACTGAACAAGCCTTCGGCGAGTCGAACGAGTCGCTCGTGCCAAGCGCTGCGCGAAGATCGCGCCGCGCTGTGGCGCTGCGCGCTGGCGCTGGCGCTGTGGCTCCTCGCGCCCTGGATCGCGCGCGCCAGTGTCGATCTGCCGATCCCCGATCCGCTCCTGCCGCTCACCATCTCCGCCGACCGCGCCAGCCATTGGCGCCTGGGCGAGTACGATGTCTACACGCTCGACGCCTGCCGCATCGAGCAGCACGATTCGTCGGCCCAGGCAGATCGCGCCGTCATCTGGGTGTTGCGCGAGCCCGACGGCGCCGCGGTGCATACCCGCGCCATCACCTATCTCGAAGGCGCGGTGCGCGGCACGTTTGTCGGCGAAGATGGTCGCCGCGCGACGATCGACGACGCCACCTGGCTCGGCGAGTTCGACACCGTCAGCGCCTTCCGCCTTAAGACGCCGCCACCGACCGAAGATCCCCTGCCGCGTCCCGAAGTCTTTCATCGCGCCAGCCGCGCTCGCGACCCCAAGCAGCGCGGCCTGCAAGAAACCCAACAAATCGCGCCCCCCGCGATTTCACCCCTCCCGGCGCCGCCGATGGTCGCGCCCGGCCCACGCGTCGAACAGCCCGACGCCGTCCTCAATAGTTTGCCCGCCGGCACGCGCCGCGTGCTCGTCTTGCCGCGCAGCAGCGTCGAACCGCAGATTCAATGGTTCCCTAGCGCCGATCAATCGGAGTGGGTGGCCACCATCGACTCGGGCATCAACATCATCGTGCAAGGGGTCGGCAGCCTCGGCGCGCTCGACATCGCCGCCGATCGCGCGGTGATCTGGATGCGCAACGAGCGACAGCCCAACAGCCAAACACCAGACATCCGCGCCGGCACGCTGCAACCGCTCGATCAACCGCTCGAGCTGTACCTGGAAGGCAACATCGTCTTCCGCGAGGGCGAGCGCACGATCCACGCCGATCGCATGTATTACAACGTGCGCAATGAGAACGGCATTGTGCTCAACAGCGAACTGCGCACCGAGGCGCCGCTGATCGGCCAACCCTTCCGCCTGCGATCACAGTTGGTGCAGATCACCGGTCGCGATCGGTTCCTTCTGCGCGACAGCTTCGCCACCTCCAGCCAACTGGGCGCCCCGCGCTACCGCATTCAGTCGGGCGAGATCGAGTTCACCGACAGTCAATTTCCGCTGATCGATCCCGCCACCGGTCTGCCCGCCGTCAACGCCGAGGGAGAGCCGCTGGTCGATCATCGGCAGAGCATCTCCAGCCGCAACAATTTGGTCTACATGGGGGCCGTGCCGGTCTTCTATTGGCCAGTGTTCGCCGCCGACCTGAGCGACCCCAGTTTCTTTTTGAAGCGCATTCAACTGCGCAACGACCGCATCTTCGGCACGCAGGTCCTCACCTCCTTTGGAGTGTGGGAACTGCTTGGCATTCGCAACAAGCCGCAGGGCACCGACTGGCGCGTGCATGCCGACTACCTCAGCGAGCGCGGACTCGGTCACGGCACCACCTTCACCTATACCCGGCCCAACTTCCTGGGTCTCGGCGGACCCACTTCCGGCCTGCTCGACGCTTGGGCCATCAACGACACCGGCGTTGGCGATACCCTCGGCAGCGACCGCAAAGACGTTCCCTTCCCCAAAAACTATCGCTGGCGCGTGCTGAATCGCCATCGCCAACTCTTGCCAAACAACTTCATCCTCTCGGGCGAGTTTGGCTGGATCAGCGACCGCAACTTTTTGGAGCAGTACTACGAGCGCGAGTGGGACGAATTCAAAGACGAGAGCACCACGCTCGAACTGCGCCGCCTGGTCAACAACCGCTCCTGGTCGCTGCGCACGCAGTCGCGCCTCAACAATTTCTTCAGCGAGACGCAGCAGGCCCGCTTCGACCACTTCTGGCTCGGCCAATCGTTCTTGAACGACAGCCTGACGTTCTACGAGCACACCGCGTTGGGCTATTCGCAGTTCCGCATGGCGGCCTTCCCCGACAATCCCATCGACGCCGCCAAGTTCGTCTGGTTTCCCTGGGAACAAAACCGCAGCGGAGAGCGCCTGGTCACCCGCAACGAAGTCGACCTGCCCTTCGATCTCGGGCCTGCCAAGGTGGTCCCCTACGCGCTGGGCGAACTTGCCCGCTGGGGCCAAGACCTGTCCGGCGATCCGCTCAACCGACTCTATGGCCAGGCCGGCGTGCGCACTTCCATCCCCTTCTGGGCCGCCAATCCGTCCGTCGAAAGCTCGCTGTTCAATGTGCATGGCCTGGCGCACAAGGTCACCCTCGAGGCCGACGCCGCCTTCTCCGGCGCCAATCAGTCGATGACCGATCTGCCGCTCTATGACCAGATCGACGACAACAACTTGGAGCAGTACCGCCGCCGCTTCACCTTCAACACCTTTGGCGGCCCGCTCCCCGATGGCAATGTGCCGACCCAATTCGATCCGCGCTTCTACGCCTTGCGCTATGGCATTCAAGACTCGGTCACCTCGCCGGTGGCCGAAATCGCCGAGGACTTCGCCACGCTCAAGCTCAATCTCTTCCAACGCCTGCAAACCAAACGTGGCCTGCCCGGCCAGCGGCGGATCATCGACTGGATGACCTTCAACACCGGCGTCACCTACTTCCCCGCCAAGAACCGCGACAACTTCGGCCAATCGTTCGGCCTATTGAACTACGATTACAACTGGTACATCGGTGACCGCACCACGATCGTCTCCGACGGCGTTTTTGATTTCTTCCACGACGGCCAAAAAATCTGGACCGTGGGCGGTTACTTGAATCGTCCGCCACGCGGCAGCTTGTTCGTCGGCTTCCGCTGGCTGGAAGGCCCCGATCTGGCCAATGTCGAAACCCCCTTCCGCAATCAGGTGCTGATCGCCAACTACACCTACCAACTCAGCCCCAAGTGGCTGTCGTCGTTCGGCACCTCGTTCGATATTGGCGGCAACGGCAACATCGGCCAGAATTTCACCATCGCTCGGCTGGGCGAATCGTTCATCGTCAGCGCCGGCTTCAATGTCGACGCCAGCAAGGGAAATGTCGGCGCGACCTTCATGGTCGAGCCGCGCTTCTTGCCCGGCGGCCGCCTGCGTGGCTATTCCAACCCGGCCGACACCGTGGGGCTACAATGACCGGCAGCGCCACCAACGTCGCGCGCGGCGCAGCGCCCACGTCACGAGCCACGCACGCCACCGCCATGCGAGAACCTGCCACCGACGACGCCCCTCGCCGGCCCCAATCGTGGCCGGAAAAATTCAATTGCGCGCTCCGCGGCCTGCGCCGCGGCGTCCGCAGCGAAGTCAACTTCTTTGTCCACTTCTTCGTGGCGGCAATCGTCATCGCCGCCGGCATGGTGCTCGAAGTCAGCCGCCTCGAATGGTGTCTGCTCACCCTCTGCATCGGCGCGGTGCTGGTCGCAGAACTCTTCAACACCGCGCTCGAAACCATCGCCCGCGTCGTCACCGATCGATACAACAGCCAAATGCGCGACGCCCTCGATATGGGCAGCGGCGCCGTCCTCTTGGCCTCGATCACCGCCGCCATTGTCGGCGCCGCCATCTTCATCCCCAGGCTCGCCAGCATGCTCGATTTGTGGCCAGAGTAATCCCCTTGGCACGCGGGTTGCTTTATCAGTCTGGCGGAACGAGAAGCAAGCGACTCGCACGCGGAACAGAGCAGAGGCTTTTCGGGGTCAGAACAGAGAAGACCGTTTACTCCTTAAATCTTTATCCCAACTGCCCTTCGGAACAGGGGCAGAAGGGGCGATTAGGGCCAGAAAACGGAACACGCGTGCGAGCCAACGCGGGGCCGGACAGAGATGAGGTACGCTGGTCCGGCCATCGACAGTACTGCAATGCTGTATCAAAATCGATCAGGTGTTGCAGAATTGAACACCAGAGAGCCTTGTCGCCGGAACCGACAAGGCTCTCTTTTTTTTCGCCCCTCCTGCCATCCAGCGATAAAATCGAACCATCGGGGCATTCCCTGCGCTATCTCTCTTAAACACGCCATTGCGGCTGAGGTTTCTTATGGCCGGCCGACTCGGTTGGCGACTGTGGTCGATGGTCGTTCTGGCGGCAGCCTTCTCAATTCTGGCGGCCTCCTGGTCCGCCGCGGCCGATAACACTAGCGCGCGTCAAAAGCGCCCGTCGGCGGTCCCTTCCAAACCGCAAGCGTCCGTCCCAGAACCGGGCGACGATCCAACCATCGACTTCATCAACCAGCAGCTTGCGCAAAGTTGGCGCGACGCCGAGCTGACCCCTTCGCCCCACGCCACCGATGGCGAATGGGCGCGGCGCGTCTTCCTCGACCTGATCGGACGTATCCCCAGCGTCGACGAGACCAACCAGTTTCTGAGCGACCGCTCCAAAGACAAACGCGCCAAGCTGGTCGCCCGACTGCTCGGCTCCGAGTACCGCGACGAGTACGCCCGCAACTGGGCCAGCATCTGGGCCAACTTGCTCATCGGGCGCCGTGTCGACGGCGATCGTCGCGGGCTGGTCAGCCGCGAAGGGCTAGAGACCTGGCTGCACGGCGCCTTCGTCGCCAACCTGCCCTACGATCAGTTCGTTCGCCAATTGGTGTCGGCCAACGGCGCCAATCAGCCCGACGAAGAAGGCTTCAACGGCGCGGTGAACTTCTTGCTCGACAACCTGCAAGAGAAGGCTACGCCCGCCACCACCAAGACCGCCAAGCTCTTTCTTGGCGTGCAGGTGCAATGCACCCAGTGCCACGACCACCCCTTCAACACCTGGAAGCAAGAGCAGTTTTGGGGCTTCAACGCCTTCTTCCGCCAGGCGCGCGGGCTGCGCACCTTCGATGGCACGCAAGTCGTCGGCGCGAGGCTGGAAGATGAAGACTTTGCCGGCGAGGGCAACGATCCCGAGTCGGGCGAGATCTACTTCGAGCGTCGCAACGGCACCCTCATCGGCGTGCTGGAGCCCACCTTCATCGATGGACAAAAGATCAAACCCAGCGGTTATGTCGAAGACGTGAACCGCCGCGATGAACTGGCCGAGCTGATTGCGAAGTCGCCCGAACTTCCGCTGGCGATCGTCAACCGCCTTTGGGCGCACTTCTTCGGATATGGTTTCACGCAACCGGTCGACGACATGGGGCCGCACAATCCCGTGTGGCGCCCCGATCTGCTGCAAGGCCTGGCCGATCGCCTGCGCGACACGCAGTTCGACCTGCAACAACTCATGCGCTGGTTGGTGCTCAGCGAGCCGTACGCGCTCTCCAGTCAGGCGGGGCGAAAGAACCAGGCCGACGATCCGGGCACCGGCAATAAGCCCGCCTTCAGCCGCTTCTACCTGCGGCAGATGCGTCCCGAGGAGCTTTACGAGTCGCTGGTGACTGCGACGCGCGCGGAGAAAAAGGGAGATGCCGACCACGACCGTCGCAAGCGCGAGTGGCTGAACCAGTTCACTATTTCGTACGGCACAGACGAAAACGACGAGGCCAGCACCTTCAATGGCACGATCACGCAGACCTTGATGCTCATGAATGGCGAACTGACGCGCAACGCCATCTCCACCAAGGAAGGAACCTTTCTGTACGACCTCGCCGCCGCCAGCGGCAAAGATCGCGACAAGATCAGTCAGCTCTATCTGGCCGCCTTCAGTCGTCCCCCCGGCAAGGAGGAGTTGTCCGCCGCGCAGCGCGTCTGGCTCAATCACCGCGGCGACACCAAGGCCGCCCTCGAAGATATTTGGTGGGCGCTGCTCAACAGCAACGAGTTCATCCTCAATCACTAGAATTCAACGGAAGACCATCGCCCCGATACGCAGCCGAGAGATCAAGCCGTGCCTCGACGTGTGGTGTAACCAGCCAAAGTCGTCACGCCAATTGTGACGTCCATTCATCGTGACCTAGCAACCCAGATGCAAACCTTCTCCACAACTCCACGCGGCATGACCCGTCGCCACTTCGCCGCGCATCTGGCGGCGGGGGGCGCCATGTTGGCCGCCGCCAACCACTTCACCACCGCGCTGGCCGCCGGCGCTCGCGACCCCAAACGCCAGCACAAGTCGGCCATTTTGCTGTGGATGGGGGGCGGACCCAGCACCATCGACCTGTGGGACCTCAAGAGCGGCGCCGACACCGGCGGCCCCTTCAAACCCATTGCCACCACTGGCGACGTGCAAATCTGCGAGCACCTACCCAAAGTCGCCCAGGTCATGCGGCATTTGTCCATCGTCCGCTCGATGAGCACGCGCGAGGCCGATCACAATCGCGGCCGCTACTATCTGCACACCGGATACATTCCCAACCCCGATGTCACGCATCCCAGTTATGGCGCTGTGGTCAGTCGCGAGCTGGAGCGCGAACTCAAGGATCTGCAAATCCCTCCCTTCGTCTCCATCGGTGGCCCCAGCGAGGGCCCCGGCTTTCTCGGCATGTCGCACGCCCCCTTCGTCGTCGGAACCGATGGCGATGTGCGCAACCTCAAAATGCCCGACGCTGAAAAACGGCTCGCCGATCGCATGCAAATGCTGCAAACCATCGAAGCCGGCTTCATTCGCCAGCGCCGCGGGCAGGCCGCCGCCGACCACGCCAAGATTCTCGACAAGACCGCCTCGGTGATGACCAGCCAGCAGATGCAGGCCTTTCGCGTCGATCAAGAGCCCGACGCGGTCCGCGAGCGTTACGGCAAGTCGTCGCTCGGCAATGGCTGCCTGATGGCGCGTCGACTGGTCGAAACCGGAGTGCCGTTCGTCGAGGTCGATTTTGGCGGCTGGGACAATCATCAAAACGTCTTCGACACCTTGAAAGACGACAAGTTGCCACAACTCGATCAGGCCATGAGCGCGCTGGTTGAAGACCTGGTTCAGCGCGGCCTGTTGGAGAGCACACTCATCCTTTGGATGGGCGAGTTCGGTCGCACGCCGCGCATCAACGCCAATGTCGGCCGCGATCACTACGCCCGCGCCTGGAGCGCGGTGATTGGTGGCTGCGGAGTTCAAGGGGGCATCGCCATTGGCGAAACCAGCGAAGACGGCGCCCAAGTGACCAGCGAAAGTCACTCCGCCGAAGATCTGATGGCCACCGCCTTGGCGGCGCTTGGCATACCGCTTAACCGCTCCTACACCAGCAATAACGGCCGTCCGATGAAGATCGCTGGCGGCGGAACTGTCATCCCCGGGCTGCTTGGCTAGCGCCCACGCGGTCGCCGGAGCAGCCGTTACAACTGCTATCGCCGCCTCCCGGCCCGCCCTGGCCGCGGCCCGCTCGGCATTTGCGGTTTTGACGCCTGCGCAAGCGCCGCTATGGTGGAAACTAGCCGGGGCAAGTGGCGCCAGACAGACCGCACGCTCGATTCCATCCTGGCGCCGTCAGTCAACAGGAGCTTGCCATGCGCGCCATTGGCTCGCCGCACCTCATTGCCGTTTACCTGCGCGCCCTGCCGGTAGCCGCGTCGCTATTCATCGCGCTGGCGCTGGCCGCGCCCGACGACGCCCGCGCGCAAGTCGCCGGCCGCATGGCGGCGCCCAGCGACTTCTATCTCCAGATCTTTCGCGATTTTTACGACGGCGATTATCCCGACGCCCTCAAGGTGTATCTGCACGAGGGGCGCGGCGCGATCAAGACCGCCCAAACCAATTGGATCGACTCGATCTGCTATCACACGATGGCCGGCGAGTGCTATTACCAGATGGGCGATCTGTCGCGCGCCCTCTCGCACTACAACTCGGCGCTGCAGCTCTACACCGCCTTCTACGACTGGATGATCCGCGTCCAGTTCCCCCCTACGCTGCAGCCGACCAACCAGATCATGGCCATTCCCTGGGGGCAGCGGCAACGCCCGGCGCAGTTCGCCCACTTTCCCGATGTCGTCCGCACGCTGCAAGGCAGCGTCAGCAACAACAACGTCATCCAGCGCGGCGGCGTCGTCCAAGTCGCCCAATTGTTTCCCATCCGTCCCTTCGAAATCATCCGTTGCACCTCGCTGGCGATTCGCCGCCGCGGCGAGTTGTTGGGGCCGCTCGCCGAACACGATTCGCTCGGCAAAGAAGTGCTGGCCGCGCTCGCGCGCCGCGCCACGCAACCCAACCACTGGTCAGAGACGCTGATCGATCTGCAACTCGGGCTGGCCTATGCCGCCGTTGGCAAGCTCGATCAGGCGCGCCCGATCTTGGAACGCTCGCTGCTCGTCGCCGGCCAGTTCGACCATCCGCTCACCTCCACCGGACTGTTGGAGCTTGGCCGCATCGCCCTGTTGCAGAACGACTACCCCACCGCCAGCCGCTGTTTTGAAGAGGCCACCTATTCCGCCTGCCAATACACCGATCCCGGCGTGCTCGAAGAGGCGTTTCGCCTCGGCCTGACCACGCACCTCATGTCGGGCCGCCCCGAACCCTATCCGCCGCTGGTCGCCGCCGCGGCCTGGGCCAAGGCCAACAACCTGCGCCAACTGCACGTCTCGCTGCTATTGGGCGCGGCCGAAAATATGGCCGTGCTCGGCCAAACGCAGCCAGCGCAAAACCTCTTGGCCACCGCCCGCTCGGCGAGCGGCAATCGCCCGATGCTCCGCGGCCGCGTGGGCGCGCGTCTGAACTATGTCACCGCGCTCATCCTGTATCAGGCCGGTCAAACCGCCAACGCCGACACCGCCCTCGCCAATCTCCTGGCCTACGAGCGCGGCAGCTCGCATTGGCTGTTTCAGATCAACCTGGCCGACAGCATGTACATGCAAGGCACGCTCTCGCCGCGCTCGGCCCTGCTGGTGTATCAACGCGTTCTGCGCGATCCCGATGGCTTTGACTGGGGCTACGATCCCCTCGAAGCCTTGGCCGCGCTGTGTACCCCGCACTCGCAGTCGTACGAAAACTGGTTTCTCACCGCGCTGGAGCGCGACAAGCTGGTCGCCTTCGAAGTCGCCGATGTCGTGCGCCGCCATCGTTTCTTGAGCGCCCAGCCCCTGGGCGGCCGGTTACTCGGCCTGCGCTGGCTGCTCGAAGGTCCGCCAGAACTGCTCGACAAACAATCGACGCTCGATCGGCAAGGGCTCGCCACGCGTTTCGTCAACTACGATCAACTCAGCCAACAAGCGCGCCAGCAGCGCGCCGCGCTGGCCCAAATGCCGCTGGCCAGCGAAGACCCCGAGGCCCAGCGCGCGCTCGGCAACGCGGTGGCCAACCTGGGCGCCGTTTGCCTCGAACAGGAACGCGTCTTACGCGAGATGGCGGTCCGCCGCAATCCCGCCGATCTCGTCTTTCCGCCCCAGCGCAGCCTCAAAAACGTGCAAGAGTCGCTGGCCCAAGGACAGGCGCTGCTTTCGTTCCTCACCACCGGCGCCGGCGTCTACGGTTTTCTGGTCACCGCCACCGACTACGACGTATGGCCCATTGGCGACGTCCCCTCCGTCCACCGCAAGCTGGTGCAACTCTTGCGCGAAATGGGGCTCACCGACGGCAATCGCGCCCTCACCGAGGAACAACTCGCCGGCGTCGAGTGGCGCCGCTACGCCGCCGAACTGTTCACCCTGTTCACCGCCAGCGCCAAGAGCAACTTCCCGGACACCGTGCAAGAACTGGTCATCGTCCCCGACCGCGCCCTCTGGTATGTCCCCTGGGCGGCCCTGCAAATCGGCCCGCAGGATCACACCGAGGCGCTCATCGACAAGTATCGCCTCCGCTTCGCCCCCACCACCGGCCTGGCCGTCGGCGATCCGCGCAGCGCGCCCCAGCACGCGCGCACCCTGCTCGTCGCGGGGCGCCTCTACCCCCGCGGGGGCGAAGAGCTCACCGCCGCCGCCGTGGCCGACATCCAAGCCGCGGTTCCCGGCGTCATCCCGCTCACCAAGCGCCCCCCCGCGCCATCGCATGTCTACGCCTCGGTGATCGATCGGCTGCTCGTGCTCGACGACGCCGACACCCGCACGAAGGGAGACGGCTGGTCTCCCTTGGAAATCGATCAAGGAGTCGCCGGCTCCTCGCTGGCCGACTGGACCATGCTCCCTTGGGGCGCGCCAGATCAGGTGCTTGTCCCTGGCTTTCACTCCGCCGCCGAGAACAGCCTCAAGGGCGCCGCGCTCGACCTGGCCGGCGACGACATCTTTCAAACCGTTTGCGGTTTGCTGGCCTCCGGCACGCGCACTGTGCTTCTGAGCCAATGGCGCACCGGCGGCCAGTCGTCCGTCGATCTGATGCGCGAGTTCGTGCAAGAACTGCCGCACGTCCCTGCCACCAACGCCTGGCAGCGCAGCGTCGTGCTTGCTCGCGACGCCGAGATCGACGCCACCAAAGAGCCTCGTCTGCAGCTCGGCCAGCGCGACCAAGCGCTCAAGGCCAGCCACCCGTTTCTTTGGGCCGGTTATCTGCTGATCGATCCCGGCCCGGCCGGCAAACAGGCCGACGCCCCCGCCGTCGGCGTCGCGCTCGCCGACGCGGGCAAGAACGACAACGCCAACAATCCAGACGCTCAGCCCGCTGGCAATCCGCCGGGCGACAACCCGCCCGACGGCGCCAATCCTCCCGCAGCGGCCGGTGCGCCGATCGGTGGCTTCGCCACGCCCGATGGAGAAATGACCGATGATGCCGACGCCAAGCCCGGCAAGAAAACCAAAAAACGCGCCGCGCCCAAACCCAAGCGCTCACGAATCAAACAGCCCAAAGAGCCAGCGGCCGAAGAACCGGAGTGATCGCCAGCGGCTTGATCTTGGACGCGCGACATTTTCCCGCCGCGCGCGGGACTCGGCGACGCAATACGGAGTGAGCGACGGCCCGTTCCGCGCTACTGCGGACGATATCCCGGCGGCGGATCGGTGCTGAACAGCGATTCGTCGAGCGGCGCGTCGAACACAAAATCGCTCTGCACGAACTCTGTGTCCACCATCATCGGGTCCGTGTGCTGTAGTGATATTTCGATCCGCACCGGCAGCTTCGATGCGGCGTCTACCCAATACGTGCGAGTGGATGTCGAGACGCCGTTGCGACGTTCCAATTTCTCCACGACCTGAAAGCCAATCGCCTCCCGGCCATCGATCTGGCGACCAGGCAACCTCTCGGCCTTGTCGGTCGGCACTTCGCGCAATCGCTGGTAAAAGTCGGCCTGAGGAAGCGCCTTCATCTTGCTTTCCTTCACTTCGCCGCTATCCACGTCGATGCCAAGAATCGTTTGCGACGCGTCAAACGTCCGCGCTTTCGGAAACAGCGTGATGAACTTGCCCGTGCCGTAGTTGTGAATCAACACGTACTCCTCTGGGCTCGATGCCCAATTTTCTCCCTCGGACAATGGATCGCCAGCCGTGGTGGTGGTCACCTCTTCCCGCATGCGATGCGCGCCCAGGATCATGACCTCGCGCATCTCTTGCGGCGCCAATCGATTCTGCTTCGTGCGGTCCTTTCTCCGCTGCACATACTGCACCGACTTGGTCCTGTTCACACTTTCTTGCACCTGCTCAAAGGCCAATGCTCGCGAAGAGCCAAGGCCCGCAAGCCAGCGCTCGCCAGCAAGGAGCAGCAATAGCGTGGCGGCGACGCCCAGCCAGGCGCCGCGCACAAGTACCCGCTGCCTAGTATGTGGCGCCTCGCTGGCGGCCGCGCGCAGCGCCGCGCCCCGCGCGCGCGCGATCGCCCGAGCGGTCGACTCCACATCCGGCGCGACGCGCGACAACCGGCGCATTTCGCGCAGCAATTGTTTATTTTCAGTGTTCACGTTTCGTCTCCAACACAGCCCCCACCTTTGACGGCCGCTGCGCGCCGAGTAAGTCCCGCAGCCGAGATAGAGCGCGATGACATACCGCGCGCACATGATGCGGCGACTTGTCAAGTTGATCGGCGATGGTTGTGTAATCCTGCCGTTCCAGGTAGCGCAGCACGATGACTTCCCGACTTTCGACCGGCAACTGATCGATGGCGTCGAGCATTCGGCGCAATTCTTCTCGTTGCACAAGCTGACCGAGCGGTGAAGGCATCGCCTCGGCGGACGGAGCCGCCGCTGTTTCCGCTGTGCGCATCCGTCGCTGCGCTCGCCGGTAATCGAACGCCAGATTCATGCCCATGCGAACCGCATAGGCCGCCGGATCGCGGGCGCTAGCGCAGCGCTTGTCTTGAGCCAACTTGCAAAACAGTTCCTGCATCAACTCCTCCGCGACGTCGGCGCGGAGCGTCAACCGAACCAGCATGGCGAATAGCCGTGGGCCGTGCTCATCCAAAATCGCCAGTGCTCGGTCCACAAGCTGCAAATTGCGAATCCTCTCCAGGGGCTACTATCAAGGACGCTCGCCGGGCCACGCGCGCAACCAAGAATTTCAAAAATTCTTGCGCCGCCGCGATGGACTCGCAACCGCGCTACTGCCGAGCGCGCTGCGCAAACGAATAGCGCCGCCGGCGGCATGGCGCACCAACCACGCCCGCGCAGCTAGCCCGCCTGCCGTCCGCGGTTCAACGGGCGATATCGCGTCGAAACGCTTGCAGGTACGCCGCGCGAAATTCCGCCGCGGCCTGCGCATCGACCAGACAGCGGTTCCAATCGAGTTCTGGACGCTCCCCCAGCGCGCGCGGCGTCAAAGTTCCATCTCTTTGACGCGCCGCCAACTCGGCGAACGCGCGGCCCCACGCTTTCGGCTGGCCGGTCGCGGTTAGCAAACCGCTGAACTGGCTCGGATCGGTTGCCTCGGGCTGATCGAACAGCCCCCAATTCAACCATCCGACCATCAGCCCTTGCCCGGTTTCGACCACGCGGCGGCACCACTGCGCCTGTTGCTCCTCAGTCGCGGCGGGGTGAATCCCTCGATCAAACACCGGTTTGCCTCCGCCGTACCAGCCAAATTCCGCCAAGACCACTGGCTTACCGAGTCGGGCCAACTCGCGCACGACTCCTTCGAAGTAGGCCAGGTTTTTCGTTTCGGCGTCCGCGCTTTGATATTCATAGGCGCCGTCACAAAACGGATAGAAATGAATCTCGAAGAAATCGAGCAGTGGTCCCTGACGCTCGGGGCGGAAGCCTGAGTAGTGCCGCAACCCCGGCAAGAGCGATGGCACGGACCACTGAATGAACCCCACGGTGCACAGCGCGTCGGGATCGGCCGCTTTGATGGCCTTGACCTGCCGAGCGGTCCATTCGTCGGCCAGGTCCTCGCGAAATAGCTGGTAGTCGAGCAATTCCGCCTTGCCGATCTTGTGCTCGTCCTCGGGAGTTGGCGCCTCGCCCAGCGGTACGGCGCTGGCGTCAACGCCCCAGGCTTGCGCCAGCGCCTCGCGCGTGACATAGCGCTTGAGCAGCCACTCGTTCCAGCGCCGCCGCATCGTCGGCGTCGCGGCCCATGGCACGGCCGGTTCGTTACGCAGGTCGTACGCGAAGATCACATTCCGGCCGGCGTAGCGTTTGGCGAACATCGTCCAGAATGCTTCGATCGTTTCCAGATATTGTTCGCCAGAAATCTGATCCTCGCGGGCCCAGTCCGGAACGCCTTCCCAGTGATCGGGGCCCGTCGGATGCACATAGATACCGGCCTCTTCGGCGAACGAGAGAAACTGATCGAACTTTGTCAGCCCGTCCGGGTTCAGTTGGCCCAACTGATCGCAAAACGACGTGTAGCTGAGAAAGACGCGCACGCAATTGACGCCCAACTCTTTCATGACGGCAAAATCGCGGCGCGTCGCCTCGGCGTCGAACCGCTTCCACACCTGCGGCGCCCATCCCGTGTTCGCGCGAAAGTAGGTGAGCCCCACGGGAGCAAACGCGCGGCCGCTAGCCGTCACGAATGTGCGGTGGTCGGACGACACGCGAATCTTCTCGAGCGGATTCGCCACAGCGATCGCATAGGAATGCGACATGAGAAGAAATACAAGCGACCAAACCATCGGACGCGGGCCCAGTCGTATCGCTCCGCCACGTGGCTCAATCTGCCATGCGCTATTCATGCTGATCCTCGCTCTTGGCGCGCTATGCTGACACACTTAGTCCGAGCTTCCATTGTCAACCGAAGCCGGGGCCGACGTCCATGAGCGCCAAACGCTCACTTGTTTGAGGATACTGCTGGGAATTGGCGTCGAATGCGCTGCCTTGCAGCGACAACGCCCAACTCAATGCGGTTTGATTTCGCGGCGCCGCAATTGCTCAAGGCCGGCGCGGAAATCGTCGCCCGTCAGCGCGCACGTTCCGCCACCGTCGCCACAGCGCCCGCGACCACCGTGCCCGCCGGTCGTGGCGTGCCCAGATTCGCGGCCTTTTGCGACTCGCGCAACAGCGGACCGGGCAAGATGCCGATCGCTAACACCAGCGCTGCGCACGCCACCGCCGCGCCCCAGGCGGCCAGTCCGCCGCCGGCGCTGCGCTCGGTCGCGGGTTCGCGAAACACCATCGCGCCGATCACCCGCAGATAGTAAAACGCCCCCACCGCCGCGTTCAGCGCGCCCAGCACCACCAGCGCCAAAAACCAACCGCGCAGCGCCGCGTCCCCCGGCGCCTCGGCCACGCGCAGCGCGGCAAAGAACACCGTCAGCTTCCCCCAGAAGCCGGCGAAGATCGGGATGCCCGCCAGACTGAACATGAAGATCCCCATCGACAGACCAACGATCGGATACTTCCAACCCAGCCCGGCCAGATCGTCGAGCGTTTCAATCGGGCGCTCGCGGCTTCCCAAGTACGCCAGCGCCGCGAACGTGCCGATCGTCGCCAGCGCGTAGGTCGCCAGATAAAACAGCATGGCGCCCAACCCGTCGGAGCCGCCCGCCTGCGGGCTTTGCGTCGCCGCGAAGCCGGCCGCCACACCCACCAGCATGTAGCCGATATGCGCAATCGACGAATACGCCATCAGCCGCCGCACGTGCGTCTGCCACACCGCCAGCAGGTTGCCCACCGTCATGCTCAAGGCGCCCAGCGCCATCGCCAGATGCCAGGCGGTCCTTTCCTGCCCCGGCATGGCGACCGCCACCAGGCGCACCAGCACGATCAGACCCGCTGCTTTCGGCAGCACCGACAAGAGCGCGGCGTTGCCGTGGCTCGTCCCTTGATATACATCGGGCGCGTAAAACTGAAATGGCGCCGCCGCCATCTTGAAGCCCAGCCCCATAAACAACAGCACCAATGCCAGGGGACCTAGCCGCGCCAGCCCCACGTCGGGCGAATGCGAAAGCAGCGCCGCCTGAATCACCGGCAGTTGCGTCGCGCCCCCCATCCCATACAGCCAACTGAAACCGTACAACAACACGGCGCTCGACAGGATCGAAAGAAAAAAGTACTTCGCCGCCGCTTCCTTGCCGCGATCGCCGGGACGGCCCAGGTACAGCAGCACGTACGTCGGGATCGAAATCATCTCCAGCCCCAAGAACAACAGCACCAGGTCGTTGCCCACCGCGGCCAACATCAGTCCGCTGGTGGCCAGCACCAACGAACCGGTCATCTCAGACCCGTATCCTGGCGCCGACTGCCGCGCGCCCATCATCACCAGCAACAGGCCCGATCCCAGCCCCAACCAGCGGCCATACTGCGCCAACAGATCGGTCGCCACCGCCCCACTGGTCGACGCCACTCCGCCCCGCGCCAAGAGCAGCGCCGCCAACAGCATCGCGCCAGCCGCCAACGCGCTCCATAACCCCCGCGCCGGCACGAACGCCCCCAGCACATAAATCGCCGTCGCCGCGGCGATCAGCACGATCTCGGGCAGCAAATAGTTGATGGTCTCAGCGGTCACGATCGTTGTCTTTCGTTGTTTTCAGGTTGGCCGCCAGCGCCGGCGCTTGTTTGCGGGCGACGCTTGTGGCCGTGGGCGCGGCATGCCACAGGCTATCGAACTTCGCGCTCGCTGCGGCGATGGCCGGCGTCAGCGCGGGCTCCATCGGCTGAATGAACATGTTCGGCGCCAAGCCGATCCACAGCATGAACACCGCGATCGGCGCCAGCGCCGCGATCTCGCGCCCGCTCAAATCGCGCACCGGTCCGGGAGCCTGCCCCGAATGGCCATGCTCCTCGTGCGGCTCGCGCAAGGGTCCATACAAAATACTCTTGGCTAGCCACAACATGTACCAGGCGTTGAGTATCATGCCGGTCACCGACAGCACCGCGATCCAGCGCAATTGCGTTTCCACGGTCCACGGGCCGCCAGAAAAGCCGCGCTGAAACGCCCCCATGAAAAGCATGAACTCGCCCGGAAAGCCGTTGAGCATCGGCAAGCCAATGCTCGACATGGTGAACAACACAAAAAAGAAGGCGTACCACGGCAGTCGCTTGGCGATGCCGCCATACGCGCTGATCTGCCGCGTGTGATAGCGCTCGTACAACATGCCGATCAGCGCGAACAGGCCGCCGGTCGACAGGCCGTGATTGACCATCTGCAGCGTGCCCCCCACCGCGCCCAGTCGATTGAGCGCGAACAATCCCAACATCGAAAAGCCCAAATGCCCCACGCTGGAGTAGGCGATCATCTTTTTCATGTCGCTTTGCGCCAGCGCCACCAGCGCCGCATAGATCACGCCCGCCGCGCTCAGCCAACCGATCGCTGGCGCAAACAGCGCCGTCGCGTCGGGGAGCATCGGCACGCTGAACCGCAAGAATCCGTAGGTCCCAATCTTCAACAAGATCCCCGCCAGCACCACGCTCCCCGCGGTTGGCGCCTGCACGTGCGCCAGCGGCAGCCAGGTATGAAACGGAAACAGCGGCACCTTGACCGCAAACCCCGCGAACAGCGCCAAGAAGATCAACACCTGCACGCTGATCGACATTCCACCCCAGGTCAGCGCCGCGTCGATCGGATGTCGCGCCAGGCCGCTGGTCAGCGCGGCGATGTTGAACGTCATCACCCGGTCGGGCGAGTTGAAGTAATTCCACAGCACGATCGCCAACAGCCCCAAGAAGGTCAGCAGGCTGCCGGCCAACGTGTACAAAAAGAACTTCACCGCGGCGTAGCGCCGATCCTCGCTCCCCCAAATGCCGATCAAAAAGAACAGCGGAATCAGCGTGAACTCAAAAAACACGTAAAACAAAATCACGTCGCGCGCGGCGAATACCCCCAGCATGCCCGATCCCAACACCAACAGCAGCGAGTAGAACCCCGCCGCGTGGTCGCGGATCGCCTCCCAACTCACCAGCACGCATACCAATAGCAGCAGCGCCGACAATCCATAGAGCCAGAAGCTGAGCCCATCCAGCCCCAGCGAAAACTGGATCCCCACCCCGGTCCCCGCCGCCGTGTCCAGCCAGTCATACGCGCGCTTGAACTGCGCCGCGCCGCGCGCCTGCTGCAACACGATGTAGCCCGCCACCGCCAGCGTGGCCAGCGAGGTCCACAGCGCCACCTGCCGCACCGCCCCTCGCCCGGCGTCCGCCACCACCCACACCAAGATCGCGCCCACGATCGGCAGCAAAATGCTGATCGCCAGCGGCACGGACAAGTCAACAGCTTCGGGCATGGTCGAACCTTGCAAGCAGTAAGAACCGACGACTGAAAATCCCAATCACTCGTTACAAAATCACCACGCCAAGCAACAAGATCGCCAGCGCCAGCATCATCGCCAGCGCGTAAAAGTGCAGCACGCCGTTTTCCAGCGTCCGCAACAGCGATCCCGCCGCCGGCGCCAACCAACCCACGGCGTTCACAATGGCGTCGACCAGATGCCAGTCGAGCCACGACAGAAACGTCGCCAGCGTGCGCGCCGGCCAAATGATCAGCGCGTTGTAAATCGGATCGAAAAAGAACTTGCCGCTCGACAACCGGTAAACCGGCTGCATCAGCCGCGTGAGGAAATCGATCTCGCGCTGATCCCCCAGATACAAGTACCAGGCGCCAATGAAGCCGAGCACCGCGATAATCATGCTGATCGTGGCGACATCCAGATGGAAGTGATGCGATCCGTGCGGAACCAAAGGCCCGTAGGCCATGCTTGGCGCCAGCGCCAGAAAATTGGCGAAGCCGTGGGTGTACTCGAACCACGCGCCCACGCCCAGCGCGAACGCCGACAAAATCACCAGCGGCCCGGTCATCACCAGCGGCGATTCGTGGGCGTGATGCCCCGCCTCGTGCGGGATGCGCTCCGGCCCGTAGAACGTCATGAAGAAAGCGCGAAAGGTGTAGAACGAAGTTAGCGCGGCGGTGAACAGGCCGGCGTAGTAAACCCATTGATACAGCGCGGCGCCGTCCCCCTCGCGCGAGCGGTCGAGCGCGGCGCCGAGGATGGCGTCCTTGCTCCAGAAGCCGGCCAGCGGAAAGAACCCCGCCAGCGCCAAGGCGCCAATCAAAAACGTCGCGTGCGTGATCGGCAACTTGCGCCGCAGGCCGCTGAAGCTGCGCATGTCGATCACGCCCCCCATGGCGTGCATCACGCTCCCCGCGGCCAAAAACAACAACGCCTTGAAGAACGCGTGCGTGAACAGGTGGAACATGCCCGCCGTGATCCCTGCCAGCGTCCCTACCCCCAGGCCCACGAACATGTAACCGAGTTGACTGATGGTTGAATAAGCCAGCACTCGCTTCAGATCAGTCTGCGTGACGGCGATGATCGCCGAAAACAGCGCCGTGAACGCGCCGATCGCCGCCACCACGTAATACGACTCCGGCGCGCTCAAGTACAACGGCGCGCAGCGCGTCACCATGTACACCCCCGCCGTCACCATCGTCGCCGCATGAATCAGCGCGCTCACCGGAGTGGGGCCTTCCATCGCGTCGGGCAGCCACACGTGCAGCGGAAACTGCGCGCTCTTGCCACATGCGCCCGCCAGCAGCAGCAGGCAAATCGCCAGTCCCACACCCCCCCCCACATAGGCGTCGGCCGGGTCGGCCAGCAACCGGCTTTGCCCCAAGACGCCAGAGACCTGCACCGCGCCGTCCGGGGTGGTCACGTCGTGGTAGTTCAGCGTGCCATAGGTGGTCCACATCAGGAACAACCCGAGCACGAAACAAAAATCGCCCACGCGATTGACCAGAAACGCCTTCATACCCGCGGCGGCAGCCGCGCGCTTCTCATACCAAAAGCCGACCAACAGATAACTGCATAGCCCCACCGCTTCCCAAAACGCGTACAGCAACACAAAGTTGCTCGCCGACACCAACATCGTCATCGAGAAGATGAACAGCGACACGTACGTGAAGAAGCGCCAATACCCCGGATCGCCGTGCATGTAACCAATCGCGTAAATCACCACCAACGACGACACCAAGGTGACCATCGACAGCATGATCGAGGTCAACGGATCGGCCCGCAGCGCCACGTCGATCCGAAAATCAAATCCTTGCGTGTCGGGGTTGCCCACCAGCACCGCGCCGCTGGGTGTCTGCTCGTGCGGCAACTTTACGTCCAAGCCGGTGTAAGCGTCGTCCACGCTGGCCCAGGTCCACAGATTGCGCACATGCTCCCAGCCCACGCTCTTGCGGTTCGTCGATTGCGCCGCGTCCGCTGGCCCGTGCGCGCCGTCGCCTTCCGGCGCGTGAGTCGCAGCCCCTTCCGCTGCCGCGCTGGCCGCGGTCCGCACGTCGTACAAAAGCACCAAGCTGAGCGCGAACGCCGTCACCGTGGCCAACAGCACTGGCCAGTGACTCAACTCCCGCAGCACATAGCGACCCAGCGCGGCCGTGATGACCGTCGCCGCCAGCGGCAGCGCCGGGATCAAGACCATCAGCAAATCAATGCGTTCTTCCATCCGTCAATTCCACTCTCGCGCCGCGCCATGTCAGCGCTAAACGCGCATCCGATAATTTGTGTCGATCTCCGGCAATGCCGGCTCCACCCCCGCCGGCGTTAGTTGCGGCCACGCGTGGGTTTCCAACGTCGTCTCGGGCAACTGTTCATCCACGTACAGCGGCTGGTTGTCTTCGCGCAAGCTTTGCCAAACCACCATGTCCAGCGTGCCCCGCGCCCGATACAGTCCCATCACCAGCGCCAGCGCGATCGCCGCCTCGCACGCCGCCACGGTGAGTATGAAGATCACCAGGATCTGGCCGCCCCAATCGTTGTGATACCGGCCCCATGCGGCCAGACTCACCGACACCCCTTGCAGCATCATTTCCGCCGCCAGGAACATCACAATCATGTTCCGCCGCGTCAGCAGGCCCAACAGGCCCAGCCCAAACAGCACGGCGCCCACGACCAAATAGTTTTGCAACAGCGCTTCTTCAACCATGGCGCGCCTCGCGTCGGGCGTGTTTGCTTGACTTGTCTTGCATCACGATCGCCACCGCGCCGACCAGCGCCACCAACAGCAGCGTGCCGGCGATCTCAATCGCCACCAGATACTGGCTGAACAGCCGGCGCCCCAGGTGCGCCATGTGTTCGCCCGCCAAAATCTCCGCCTCGCGCGCCGCGGCGGTGATTTGCGTCGCCGCGATCGGCGACCCGGCCGCCGGCGCCTCGTCGCGCGTCAGCGTGCGCACCACCACCACGGTCAACGCCACCACAATCACCGCGGCGGCCGGCGCCGCCAGCCACGGCTCCCAACTCATCCGATCGTAGTAATCGCGCCCACTGGGGTTGGCGAACATCAGCACGAACAAAAACATCACCAAAATCGCGCCGGCGTACACCGTCAGCGTCGCCACGCCCAAGAACTGCGCTCCCTGCAAAAACAACAGCCCCGAGACGCCCAACAGCGTCAGCGCGAACCAGATGGCGCAATACACCGGATTGCGAAACGTGATCGTCGCCCCCGCCGAGAGCAACGTCACCGCCGCCAGCACCAGAAACACGCTGTCGGTGAGCCAGTCCCCCAGGCGGTCGATCCGCGACATGAGCAGCCCCAGCATCACCACGCCCAGCACCGCCCCCAACGCTCGGCCGCGCTGGCCGCGCCGCGGCAGCATCAGCCACAGTCCCCAACCGCCGCAAAACGCGGCCGCCAGAAAAATCCATTGATCGGTTGTCACGTCGCTCAAATTCATCGCGCGGCCGCCTCTCGTTCCATGGGGCTCGGCTCCGCGTCCTTGGTCTGGTCGTACACGCTGAGCAGCTTTTCCTTGTCGAAGATCATCTCCTCGCGACTCCGCCCCGTCAGGTCGAACAGGCTCGTCAATTCAATCGCGTCCACCGGACACGCCTCTTCGCACATCCCGCAAAAGATGCAGCGCAGCTCGTCGATCGAAAAGCTCTCCGGGTACTTCTCCCGATCCGGCCAAGGGCTCTCCGCGCCAATAATGTCGATGCAATGCGCCGGGCAAGCCGTCGCGCACAAGAAGCACGCCACGCACTTTACCCGCCCCTGCTCGTCTTTGTTCAACCGGTGCACCCCCCGATAGATCAGCGGATTGCCGATCGTCGGCCGTTCCTCCGGAAAGCTCACCGTCATCTTCGGCGAAAACAAATGCTTGGTGGTCACCGTCAGCCCTTGCACCACCAGCGGCAAATACATCTTGCCCGCCAGCCCCAGCTTTGGCTCCGGCACCCAGGTGATGGCGGGGTCGTTCGATTTCACGTGCGTTGGCTCCCGATTTAGCGCGGCAACAGGTAGGCGTCTTCCGAGGCGGGCAGATCAAGCCGCGGACGGTTGTCGGCGAACCACGGCGCGGCCAGCGCGGCGGCCGCCACCGAGGCGACCAGCGTGATCCACCCGGCCACAATCATCCAAAACGCGCCACCGGCGCCTTGCAGGTAGCCCGACATGAACAGTTCGACCAGTACGGCGACCACCACCAGATTCACCAGCCCCAGCGGCAGCATCACCTTCCAGGCCAGGTTCATGAGCTGATCAAAGCGAAATCGGGGCCAGGTCCAGCGGACCATCATCATGAACACGATCACGCCCAGCGCCTTGCCCAACAGCACCAGCACCCGCAAGATCGCCTGCCCCCAGCCGGTCACCGCCGCCTCGCTGCCGGTGATGAACCAAAAATGCCACCCGCCTAAAAACAAGATCGTGATCAGCACCGCCGCCGTCACCATGTGCAGGAACTCGGCGATGAGATACAAAAGCAGCCGCATCCCGGAGTACTCGGTGTGATAGCCGCCGATCAGTTCCTGCTCCGCTTCCGGCAGGTCGAACGGCAATCGCGCGCTCTCGGCGAACGCCGCGATCAAAAACACCAAAAAGCCCAACGGCTGCACAAAGATGTTCCACGTTCCGGCGGCCGCCTGCTGCTCGATGATGCGGTCCAGTCGCAAAGAGCCCGAGTACAGCACCACGCCGAGGATGCCTAGCCCCAGCGGCACCTCGTAGGAGATGAGCTGCGCGCTGGAACGCAGCCCGCCGATGAAGCTGTATTTGTTGTTGCTCGCCCAGCCCCCCAAAATCACGCCATACACCGCCATGCTCGACAGCGCGAAGACGTACACCAGCGCCACGTCGATGCCCGGCGCCACCACCAGCGGAATTTGATGATCGATGCCGGCGAACTTCGGCACGTAGCTGCCAAACGGAATCACCGCGAAGGTGGCCAAAGCCGCCGCCAAGATCGAAACCGGCGCCAGCGTGTAGAGCCACCGGTCCACGTGACTCGGCGTGTACTCTTCTTTGAAGATGAACTTGAGCCCGTCCGCCAGCGGCTGACCCAGGCCAAACAGTTTGATGCGGGTCAGCGGTATGCCCACCCGGTTCGGTCCCTTGCGGTCTTGCACCCACGCCGCGATCCAGCGCTCCAACAGCACCAGATACGCCGCCGCGGTCATCAGGCCACCGCACAGCAGCGCGATCTTCACGATCGCTTCCACCGAGATCGACATTGAAGAAGGATCCGCCATGACTCGCTACCGGCTCAGCGCCGCCTCCGTGCTGGGGGTGGCCGCCGCCTTTAGATCAACGCCGGTCTCGGGCACGCCTTGCGCCGCCGCGGCAAAGAACGGAATCGTCGCCGCGATCTCATCCAGCACGCGCCGCGATTTGTAAAGGCCCCCCAACTCCAACAGTTGCCAATACACGCTCCCCTCCACTCGGGCGCCGGCCGGCGGACGCACGGCCCATTGGGCAAACTGCAAGCGATCCGCGTAGTTCACATACGAACCCTCGCGCTCGGCGAAGGCGCCCCCCGGCAGTCGCAGGGTCGCCCGCTGCCACAGTGGCGAATCGAACATGTCTTGCACGATCAACAGCCCCACGCCGGCAAACCGCGCCGCAGTCTTGTCGTCGATCCAGGCCGAGGGATAACCCCCTGTCACCCACACCGCGCCAAATTTTTCCTTCGCCAGCGATTGCGTGAAATCTTCCCAGCCCAGCACGTCGCCGGCGAAGTGCCGAATCACCTCCTCGACGCCGCGCCGATTCGGCGCCTTCTCCGCGCGAATCGTAAAACCGCTCTTAAATCGTTCGTCGTCTCCCACCACCGGCACAGGCCCCAGCGCCAGCGTGACGTTGGCGTCCACCGCCCGGGCAAACTTGCCCAGCAGATACGCTTCTTCCACCGTCAAATGCGGCGACAGCACGACCGCCAGCCGCTCCGCGTCTTTGAGTTGTCCCACCAACTCCAACAGCGCGTCGGACCATTCCACCGCTGCGTATTGGTCGCCGCGCAGCGCCTGCACGCCGATCAATCGCTCGCTGCTGTGGACATGGTGATAGCCGTAGCGCCCCTCGTCGCACATCCAAAATTGGTTGACGTGCGGATTCTCGCGTGGCTTGAGTCGCCACACCCGATCCTGGTTCTCCTCCACCGTGATCGAGCAACCGGTGGAGCAACCGGTGCAGACCCCCGGATGCTGCTTCAAGAACCACACCCGTTGCTGGTACAAAAAGTCCTTGTCGCCCAGCGCTCCCACTGGGCACAAATCGACCACGTTCCCCGCCAACTTGTTTTCCAACGGAAAGCTGGGGAACACGTCGATCTCTTCGTGCGCGCCGCGGTTGATCACCATCAACTCGCTGCTGCCGGCCACCTCGCGACAGAACCGCACGCAGCGACTGCACATCACGCAGCGATCGACAAACAACGAGACCGTCGGCCCCATCTCGCGCCGCCGACTGGTGAACGGCCGCACGTCGGTTCGTCGCTCCGATTGGCCATGCTCAAAGTGATAGTCTTGCAGGTAACACTCCCCCGCCTTGTCGCAGATGGGGCAGTCGATCGGGTGATCGATCAACAGGTCCTCTTCCACGATCGCGCGCGCCTGCTTCACCTTTTCGCTCGTGGTGACGAACACCGTGTTCGGCGTGGCCGGCGTCTGGCAGGCGGGCACCAGTTTCGGCAACATCGTGATCGCGCCAGTCTCCGCGTTGCGTGTGCCGGTCTCCACCAGACACATACGGCAACTGGCCACCACGGTCAGGCCGGGGTGCCAGCAATAGCGCGGTATGTCCACGCCGGCGCGCCGCGCGACCTGAATGCCGTTCAAGCGCTCCTGATCGCCGATTTCAATTTCTTGGCCGTCTACCAGTACGATGCCCATGCCTGTTGCTTTCCTAGTGCGCCGTGACGATTGGCAGCGCGGTCGCCGGCGCCGTTTGCTCGTAGCCGTGGGGATTGGTGCGCTTGATGTAGTCTTCAAACTCGCCGCGAAACTTGCGGATCGCGTTCTTGATCGGCCACGCGGCGCCGTCGGCCAGCCCGCAAATGGTCGTGCCCGGCATAATCCCGATCGTGTCGCCGATCTCCAAAAGCAGTTCGAGATCCTTGAGTCGCCCCTTGCCCAACTTGATCCGCTCCAACATCCGCAGCGACCAGTTGGTCCCCTCGCGGCAAGGCGTGCACTGCCCACAGCTTTCGTGCGCGAAGAAGCGACAACTGTTGTGCAGAAAGTCGATCATCGAGGTCTGGTCGTCCATCACCACCACCGCCGCCGTGCCCAACCCCAGGCAGCCCACGCGCCCCGGCCCGGCAAAGTCGAGCGGCGTGTCCAGCTCCGCCTCGGTCAACAGCCCCATGCTGATGCCCCCCGGTATCGCGGCCTTGGCCCGCCGTCCCTTCCACACCCCGCCCCCATACTCGTCGATGAGTTGTCGGCAGGTGATCCCCAGCGGCGCCTCGTAGCAACCCGGCTTGTTCACGTGGCCGCTCAAGCAATACAGCTTGGGACCATAGCTCCCCGGATCGCGCGGATTGTTCGGATCGGCGGGCACGCCGATCGACTTGAACCAGTCGGCGCCCCGATCGACGATGTGCTTCACGCAACAGACCGTCTCAATGTTGTTGACCACCGTCGGCTTGTGGAACAAGCCTTCGACCGCCGGAAACGGCGGTTTGATGCGCGGCCAGGCTCGCTTGCCTTCCAGGCTTTCAATCAGGCCCGTCTCTTCACCGCAGATGTACGCCGCCGCTCCGCGATGCAAATAAATGTCGAGCGAAAAATCGCTCCCTAGGATGTTCTTGCCCAGTAGCCCCGCCGCGTAGCACTCGTCGATCGCCATCTGCAAGCGCTGGTACGACAACGGATACTCGTAGCGAATGTAGATATATGCCGTCGTCGCCCGCGTGGCGAACGAACTCAGTATCACCCCTTCCAGCACCTGATGCGGATCAAGCTCCATCAGGTAGCGATTGTTGAACGTGCCCGGCTCGCTTTCGTCGGCGTTGATGCACATGTAGATCGGGCCGGGATGTCCCTTGGGGAGGAACGTCCACTTGAGCCCGGTCGGAAAGCCCGCCCCGCCCCGCCCGCGCAGGTTGCTCGCCTTCACCACGTCGATCACCGCGGCGCTGGTCATCTCCGTCAGCGCGCGGCGCATCCCCTGGTAGCCCCCCGTCTCCTCGTACACGCGCAGCGTGTGGCTGTCGGGTCGCGCGATGTTGGCCAGCAGCACCGGTTCGAACTTCGCCACGCTCACGCTCCTCGCTGGGCCAAATACTGGTCGATCTTCTCGGGCGTGAGACTGGTGTGCAGCGTGTCGCCCGCCAACATGCACGGCGCGTGCTCGCAGGCGCCCAGGCACTCGGCAAACTCCACCGTCAGCCGGCCGTCGGCGGTCGTCTCGCCCGGCTGCACGCCGGCGCGGTGACACAGATGCTCCAAAATCTCCTCGCCGCCGCGCAAGGCGCAGCTCACGCTGCGGCACACCCAGGCCCGGGTCTTGCCGTGCGGCGCGTCCTGCTTGAAGAAGCCGTAAAACGAGAGCGTGTCTTGCACCTCCGCCGGCTTCAGCTCCAGCAGTTCGGCGATCTCCACCACCGCTTGCAGCGGCACATGCCGCAGCCGCTCGTTCACAATGTGCAAGGCCGGCAGCGTCACCGCCTGCCGCGTGGGATAACGCGGAAAGTAGGCGCGGATCGCCGCCACCATCTCGTCGGTCAGCACGCGTTGGCCGTTGGTGTGGGACAAGCTCTCGACTCCGGGCGGCAAATGGTTAGCGATCGAGCTCCGCGGCAATGATGTTCAAGCTGCCCAGCACCGCCACGATGTCGCTGAGCGTGTGCCCCTTGATCAAATACGGAAACAGGGCGAAGTGGATGTACGACGGCGGCCGGCATCGCGCCCGATACGCCACGTCGCTGCCGTCCCCCGCGATGTAAAATCCCAGCTCGCCGTTGGGGCTCTCAATCGCCGCATAGCATTCTTCGTTCGGCACTTCAAAGCCGCGGTTGCTCATCACCAGCTCAAAGTGCGAAATCAGCCCTTCGATGGTCGAATACACCTGCGTCTTGCGCGGCAGCGCGGTGCGCTGGTCGATGCCCACGTTCACCGGGCCCGATGGCAGATTCTCGATCGCCTGCTCCACGATCTTCAGGCTCTCGCGCATTTCGGCCATGCGCACCAGGTAGCGCGTCAGGCAATCGCCCGCCGTGGCGCAGCACACCTGAAAATCAAAATCGCCATACGCCAGATACGGCTCGTCTTTGCGCAGGTCGCGCGTCACGCCGCTGGCCCGCGCGATCGGTCCGGTGGCGCTGCGCGACAGCGCCTCGGCCTTGCTCAACAGGCCCACCCCTTTGGTCCGATCGATGAAGATGCGATTGCGGTTGAGCAGTCGCTCCATGTCGTCCAACGTCTTGGGAAACGCCCGCGCGAAGGCCCGCACCTTTTCCACGAACAGCGGCGTGGCGTCGTACATCAGTCCGCCGACCCGCGTGTAGCTGTTGGTGAACCGCGCGCCGCACACCGTCTCAAAGATGTCGTACAACGCCTCGCGCTGATTGAACGCGTACAAAAAGAACGTGAACGCCCCCACGTCCAGGCCCACCGCGCCGTTGCACAACAGATGGTCGCTGATCCGCGCCAACTCCGCCACGATCACCCGTAAATACTTGCAGCGCGGCGTCAGCTCGATCCCCATCAGCTTTTCCACCGCGCCGTGCCAGGCCACGTTGTTGGCCATCGGCGAGATGTAATTCATCCGGTCCGTGACCGTCACGTACTGGTTGTAATCGAGGTGTTCGCCAATCTTCTCAAAGCCCGAGTGCAGGTAGCCAATGTCGGGCACGGCATCCACCACGCGCTCGCCATCCAGCCGAATCACCAACCGCAAGGTGGTGTGCGTGGCCGGATGCTGCGGACCAAAATTGAGCGTCCACAAATAGTCCTGCTCATCGGTCGCGGCGCCAGGCTCGCCCGGCTGCGTCAACATGGCGGATTCCAACGACATGTCAGCTCTCGCTCCTCAGCAGAACCGGGAAGTTGTGCCGCTCGCCGCGCCCTTGCAGCGGGTAATCCTTACGCAGCGGATACGCCGTGAACTCCTCGGGCATCAAGATTCGCCGCAGATCGGGGTGCCCCGCGAACCGGATGCCGAACATGTCGTACACCTCGCGCTCCATCCAATTGGCCCCCTCCCACAGCGGCACAACCGAGGGAACCGTCAGGTCGGGCTCGTTGACGAACACCCGAATCGTCACCCGCTCGTTGGTTGTGGTGTTGGTCAGCAGGTACACCAGCCCAAACCGATCGGTGGCGTCGCGATAGTTCAGATAGTCGACGCACGTCACATCCACCAGCAGATCGAATCCCCGCTGGTCGCGCAAAAAGCGCATCGCCGCCAACAGCGAGTCGCGCGGCACGACCACGCGCGTCCCCCCGCGAAACTCGCTCGACTCCAGGCCGGCGAAGTTGGCGCTTAGCGCTTGCAACGTCTCGGGCAGCAACATGCGTCGATAGTCGGCAAAGGTTTAACGGTTGAGTTGCGGAACGTTGTGCAGGATCGGCAATTCCATCAGCGCCCGCTTCGGCTGCTGCCGCGCGGCCACCTCGAACTCGCGCCCGGTGATCGTCCCCTCGCGCTGAATCTTGTCTTGCAGGTCGATGATCGACTGAATCAATTGCTCCGGCCGCGGCGGACAGCCCGGCACGTACATATCGACCGGTATGAAGCGGTCGATTCCCTGCACCACGCAATAGGTGTCGAACACGCCCCCGGTCGAAGCGCAGGCCCCCATCGAGATGCACCACTTCGGCTCGCTCATCTGCAACCAAATGCGTTGCAGCACCGGCAGCATCTTCATCACCACCCGCCCCGCCACGATCATCAAGTCGCACTGTCGCGGGCTGAAGCGAAACACCTCGGCGCCAAACCGCGCCAAGTCGTGGCGGCTAGCGCCGGTCGCCATCAACTCAATGCCGCAGCACGCGGTGGCAAACGGCATTGGCCACAGGCTGTTCTTGCGGCACCAGTTGGCCAGCGAATCAAGCTGCGTCACCACCACGTTTTCGGGCAGTTCTAGCGCCATTCAAACACCCCCTTGCGCCAGGCATAGACAAAGCCCAGGGCCAGCAGCGTGATGAACACCAGCACCTCGGCGAACACCAGTCCGCGTCCGCTCACCAGGCCCTGCTCCACCGCGCGGTTGATCCCCTCCAGATCGCGCGTGGCGACCGCCCAGGGATAAAGAAACAACAGCTCGACGTCGAACACCAGAAACGCGATCGCCACCAGATGAAAGCGCACGTCGAACCGGCGCCGCGCGTCGTGAATCGGGTCCATGCCGCTCTCGTACGGCATCTCCTTCACTCGGGTCTGCCGCGCCGGACCAATCAGCCAGCTCACCAGCAGCATTCCGCCCGAAAGCGCCACTGCCACCACGGCAAAGAGAAAAATGGGAAGCCAATCGGCGACCATGGGCGCGCACCTGAACCCGCGGAAAACAGCCACTTTGTGAACAGTTTCACAAAGTGCTCCCAGAAAAACGCCCGGCTATCCAGCCGAGCGACTCAAAAATCGTATCGGCACTTGCCAAGGACGTCAACGGAAGCGCAGCGCGCGTCCACTGCCGCCGCAAATCCTCCGCGCATAAAAAAACCTTCGTAGGCGGGGCAGGAACCTACGAAGGCGCCTGAAACGGGGTCAAAGACCCCGGATCATTACGAAATTGTGTCGATCGCTGCCGCCGGTGAACACCCCACGTTCGGGCGGGAGGTCCGACGACGCCAGAACCCTAACAAACCGCGTCCACCGTTGGCAAGAGTCATCCTGCGAAGAGTGATTCCAAACTAATCTTCGACCACGTCTCAAAATCGTCGAGATCGGCCAGCAGCTCGCTCACCGGCACAAAGCCCGCCTCCAACAGGTCGGCCTCGCGCGGCGCCACGGCCGGCTCGCGCACGTCCAAGAGATGCACCACTCCTAGGTGGACGCGCCCCACCGCCGTCTCGTCGTCGTTGATCAGTCCCACCCGCCGATCGCTGTACTCGGTGTCGATCCGCACCTCCTCGGCCAACTCGCGGCGCAGCCCTTCCAGGTACGGATCGGCGCCGATCGCGCCCCCGCAGTCCTCGCTCGAAATATGCCCGCCCACGCCGATGCTGCGCTTGGCGTGTAGTCGCCCCTCGCCTTGTCCCGAACCGCGCCGGTACTGAAACACATGCGCCACGCCCGCCGCGTCCACATAGCGAAAGATGCAGTACGGTATCAACTGCTTGAAGCTCGGGTCCTGCTCCATCTCCCCGCGCGGACGATACGACACGTGTTCCGGCCGCAGCAGTTCGCTCAGATAGCGCTCCGCGTCGGTCGAAAACCCTTGAAAGTGTCCCAGCCCATGAAACACAGGGGTCGGCACAACCAACACCATTTCGGCGGCGACTTCCAGCACGGCGCATCCTCCGTGAACGATTTGCGGGGTGAAACGGGGCCATCAGTATAGAGGCCAGTTGCGCCGTCGACGAGTCGCCGCGCAGCGGTCTCGCCAGCGCCGCCTACAAAATCAACATCGCGTCGCCATAGCTGTAAAAGCGGTATTCCTCGCGAATCGCCTCGTCATACGCGCGCCGGATCAACTCGTCCCCGCCAAACGTCCGCACCAGCACCAATAGCGACGAACGCGGCAGATGAAAGTTCGTCATTAGCCCATCCACGATGGCGAACCGATACCCCGGCCGCACAAAGAGTCGCGTGTTCCCCTCCCATGCGCGCGGCGCGCCGTCGGCTGCGACGGTCTCCAAGGTGCGCACGCTCGTCGTCCCCACCGCCACCACGCGTCCGCCCGCCGCGCGCGCCGCGCCAATGGCCGCCGCCGCTTCGCCGCTCACCGCGCACCATTCCGAATGCAGCGGATGCTCTTCCACCTGGTCGGCCTTGATCGGGCGGAACGTGTCCAACCCCACATGCAGCGTCACGCGGGCAGTCATCACCCCCACGCCGCGCAGCCGATCCAATAACTGCGTCGTCAGATGCAGCCCCGCCGTTGGCGCCGCCGACGAACCTAGTGTCTGTGCATAGACCGTTTGATACCGGCCAATGTCCCCCTCGCGTCCCACGCCGTGGCGAATGTAGCACGGCAGTGGCGTTCGACCAGCCTGCTCCAACAGTTCCCAGGTCGCGCCCGGCAACTTCGGCTCCGCCAGCCACACGCCGTCGGCCTGTCGCTCCACAAGCCGCAGTGCGAAGGCGTCGCCGCCGTCGGACCGCTGCAGAATCACCTCTTCGCCCGGCTGTATCTTTCCCCGCGTGCGCCCCAATAGCCGCCAGGCGCCGCTCGCCTCCACCGACAGAAACAGCCCCTCCCAGCGCCCCCCGGTCAGCGCCCGCCGCCCCACCAACCGCGCCGGCGCCACCTTGGTGTCGTTCAGCACCAGGCAGTCCCCCGGCCGCAATAGCTCGGGCAGGTCGCGCACGTGCCGATGCTCAAGCGTCCCGGCCTGCCGATCCACCACCAACAGCCGGGCGTCCGCCCGGTTCGGCAGCGGGAATTGAGCAATGCGTTCCGCGGGCAGGTCGTAGTCGTAGTCGGCCGTGCGAGTCATCATGGGAGCGACAGTATATTCAGCCACAACCCAGCGGCGACACTCCGCCGCGCTCCACACCATCCCCATCACCCAACAGGCGCCGCGGCCATTCGCATCGCGTTTTGCATCACCGAACTGCAAACCGGCGGCGCCGAGCGCGCGCTGGTCGAATTGGCCGCGCGCATCGACCGCCAGCAGTTCCAGCCCATTGTCTATTCGCTAGGCCCGCCCCCCCGCCCCCCGCACGACGAATTGCCGGCGCGTCTGGCCGCCGCTGAAGTGCCGGTGGTCTATCTGAATGCCACTAGGCCGTGGCACGCCGCTGGCAGCGTCTGGCGCCTTGCCCGTCACTTCCAGCAGCGGCCTCCCGATGTGGTGCAAACCTTTCTCTTTCACGCCAACTTCATTGGCCGACTGGCGGCGCGACTGGCCGGCGTGCCGCACGTCGTGGCCGGCATTCGCGTGGCCGAGCAGCAACAGCGCTGGCACTTGTGGCTCGATTGGGCCACCAGTCCACTGGTCGACCGCTATATCTGCGTCAGCGACGATGTCCTCACCTTCTCGCACCAGGCGGGCGGCCTGCCGCGGCAAAAGCTGCAATCTATCGGCAATGGCGTCGATCTCGCCCGCTTCGCGGTTCCCCGCATTGGGCTAGCCAACCTGGCCATCGACCAAAATCGCAGTCTAATCACCTATGTTGGTCGTCTGGAGGAGCAAAAACGTCACCTCTGGCTGCTGCGACTCATGCCGCCAGTGCTGGAACAATTGCCAGACCACGATCTGTTGATCGTCGGCGACGGACCCCAACGCGATCAGGCAGTACGCCTCGCCGCCGAACTTGGCCTGAGCCGGCGTGTCCACTTCGTCGGCTGGCGTCCCGATGTGCCCGCAATACTGCGGGCCAGCGAGCTACTGGTACTCCCCTCTGCCTGGGAAGGCATGCCCAACGTCGTGTTGGAAGCAATGGCCGCCGGCCTGCCGGTAGTGGCCACTCGTGTCGAAGGGGTGGCTAGCTCGCTTGGCGACGCCGCCGAGGAGCAAATCACCGCGCCCGATGATTCCGCCGCGTTTTCTCGACAAATCGTGAAAATCGCCGGCAATTCCGCATTAGCGGCCGAACTGGGCGCGGCAAACCAGCGCCGCGCGGCCGAGTTTTACGGGCTCGATGCGATCGTGCGACAGTACGAAGCGGTCTACCAACAGCTCTTCCACAAGCGCGCCGAGCGCGGCTGAAATCGCGCCGAAAAAAATTTCTAAAAATCTCGTCGGCCGCTAGCATCGACTCAAACCAAGCCGTGGATTGAAGGTACGAAATCGGCTGGCGATTGGTCCGCTTTCGACCAACAAAAGCTTGCTTGACCCAATCGCCGAAAGGGATATTCTTGGCCCGTACTGGTTCGCCTGTGACGGCCCCAATCATCCGCCGCCGACGAGCCATAGCCTAGTCGCAAACCATTGCTGCTAGTGCGCTTACACGCAGGGCGACGCCAGTCAGCGGCCACCGACTGTCGTCTAATTCGGCCTCGGCCGAGCCCTGCTTTGAGCAGCGCCGCCTCGCAGGATGTCGGGGCGGATCCTTCATATCCGCGAAGCCATAGGTCGACGCGTCTTCGTGGACGCTTGAACCACAAATGGGCGCACGGATGCGCCCGGAACAAGTGCAATTCTCAGCTCCCGCTGCTCCCTGGTAAGATCGGCGTCCCGTCCCGATGTCGACTTCGCAATCGCAACACGTTTCTGTCCTCACGGCCGAGGTGCTTACGCAGCTCGAGCTCGCCCCCGGACAAATCGTGCTCGATGGCACGCTCGGCGGCGGTGGACATGCCCGCGCCATCCTCGAGCGGATCGGACCCTCCGGTTTGCTCGTGGCGTTCGACCGCGATCCCGCGGCAATCGAACGCGCCGCAAGCTGGTCGGCGGGCATGCCGGTGCGGTTCTGTCAGACCAACTTTTGCGATGCGCCGGAGGCGCTTGACCAACTCAACATCGATCGGCTCGACGGAGTAATCCTCGATCTCGGACTCTCCAGCGACCAGCTTGCCGACCGCGAGCGAGGCTTCAGTTTTCAAAGCGAAGGACCGCTTGATTTGAGATTCAATCCCCACGAAGGCGAGCCCGCCTCGCGCCTGGTGAATCGGCTGAGCGAGGCCCACCTGGCCGATCTCATCTATCACTATGGCGAGGACCGCCTCAGCCGCCGTATCGCCCGCGAGATCGTCGCCGCGCGCCGCGCGCGCCCCATCGAAACCGCCGCCGAACTGGCCGACGTGGTGCGCCGCGCCGTCCCGCGCTCGCGCGATAGCGAGCGCATCGACCCCGCCACCCGCACCTTCCAGGCCTTGCGCATCGCCGTCAACGAAGAACTCAAATCGCTGGAAATCGCCCTGCGCCGTCTGCCAGACCGGCTGCGGCCGGGCGGGCGCCTGGCCATCATCAGCTTTCATTCGCTGGAAGATCGCCGCGTGAAGGAAGCATTTCGCGACGATCCGCGCTTAGCTGTCATCACCAAAAAACCGCTGCGTCCCGCCGACGACGAACTGGCGCGAAACCCCCGCGCCCGTAGCGCCAAGCTGCGCGTCGCGAGTCGCCGCGCCACCGACTAAACTCACCCCGCCACGAAAGCGAGTTCGCCATGATGGATCACGGCCGTCTCGACACAACTTCCGCCACACTGCTCGCCGATGAGCCGGTCGCCTTGCCGCGCCGCTCTCGCCGCTCGCTCGCCCGCGAAATTCGCGCCGGCGTCAGCTTCATTGGTTGCCTCGTGCTGATCTTCTGCGGCGTCCTTTGGTTTCGGGTCCGCGTCGATCAGGCCCGCGCCGCCAAACTCAAAAAAGAACGCGAGGCCGTGGTCGCCAAGGCGCCCGCCAAGGCGCCCGCCAAGACGCCGGCCGCTTCCGAACTAACCACCAAGCTCGCCGCCGCGCCCGCCAGCAGCGAGCCGCATCGCAAGTCGCCCTGGAAAACCAACACCTCGCCGCCTTCCGCCAATTCCGTAGCGGACAATCCCTTCACCAAGTCGCCGCGACAACCATCGCTCGCAGGCGAACTGCCGCCAGTCGTCACGCCCCCCGCCAATGTCGCGCCGGCCGATCAATTCGCCGCCGATCCTTTGGGCGCTGAGCCCGCCGCTAAATCTTCGATCACCAGCGAGCCCACTGTCGTCGCGCCGGCCGAAGCCCCCTTTGAGCCTTTCCCCGCCGATTCTGTCCCGCCCGCCGACAGTCAACTGGCGACGCTCCCCAATCCGCCTGCGGACGACTCGCCTGGCGCTGCCGCGCCGGGGAAGACGCCGCTCTTCGTGCCGCCAGCCATCGCCTCGTCCGCTCCGGCCAAGATCTACTCCACGCCGCCGCCGCTCGAATCGCTGGCCGCAGTGCCGGCGCGCTCGAATGTCGAAGTTCCCGCCTCGGACTCAGGCACGCCCCCCTTGCCAACCGGCCCCCTGCGCCTCGAACCGCCCGCCGATGACGGTCGCTCCTGGCGCGCCGAGCCACCGGCCAGCGCGTCCGATCTTGCCACCGCGCCAACTAATAGCTCAGCGCCGGCGAACATCGCCGCGCCAAACAACACAGCGCCAACAAACACAGCGCCGGCCAACTTCCCCGATCCGCTCGAACCACTAGGCGACGTCGCCAGCCGCCCCTCGCGCCGCCGACTTCCTCCGCCACCGATCGACGACCAGCCGTTGCCGCAGGTCGCGGCGCCGCCACCGCTGGCCGGCGCACAGCCGCCAGCGGGCACGCCGTTTGTCGACTCGCAGCGTAACGACGCGCCCCTGCCGGCATCGGCGCCGGCTTTCGCCGCGCCGTCTCCGCCGTTGTCCGCGCCGTCGCAATCCTTCGCTCCGTCGCCACAACCGTCAGCAGCAACACAGCCGCTGGCCACATCGCAGCCTCGCGCCGCCGCCAATCCGCAGCCCGAGCCAACCGGCGTCGCTCCTGGCGCGTTTCGGCCCGAAGACCACTCCTACACGGTCGGCGCCAACGAAAATTATTGGGTTATCTCCAAGCGCCTCTACGGCACCGGCGGCTACTTCAAGGCGCTGTACGAGCACAATCGCCAGCGCTATCCCAGCCCCAGCCGGTTGCAGGCGGGCGACGTCATCTCGGCCCCCCCCGCGCACGTGCTCGAACAAACCTATCCACAGTTGTGTCCACAGTCGTCCGCGCAACAGGCAACGCACGCGGCGCCAGCCGGCAACAGCGCCAGCGGCGTCGGCGCCGTGCCGTCGCTCAATTGGCAACCCAACAGCAACCCCTGACGCAGTAAACACACTGCCCCCCTTACCTCCTGCTCCCCTATCCCCTGCTCCAATTCTCTCCTGCTCAATCTCCTCCCCCTCTGCGCCTTGGCGTCTCTGCGGTTCCATCTTCCTCCCTCGCCCCGCATGTGCGGGGAGAGGGCAAGGCCGACAGGCCGCGGGTGAGGGGATTCCCCAATCCCAAGGCCGCCATTGCGGCCGCCGCAAACCACTCTCCTGCTCAATCTCCTTCGCCCCTCGCGACTTGGCGACGTTGCGTTTCTTCTTCCCCCCTCGCCCCGCATGTGCGGGGAGAGGGCAAGGCCGACAGGCCGCGGGTGAGGGGATTCCCCAATCCCAAGGCCGCAATCGCGGCCGCCGCAAACAACTCTCCTGCTCAATCTCCTTCGCCCTCGCGCCGTTGCGCCTCTGCGGTTCCTTCTTCCTCCCTCGCCCCGCATGTGCGGGGAGAGGGCAAGGCCGACAGGCCGCGGGTGAGGGGATTCCCCAATCCCAAGGCCGCAATCGCGGCCGCCGCAAACAACTCTCCTGCTCAATCTCCTCCTCCCCCGCGCCGTTGCGTCTCTGCGGTTCCATCTTCCTCCCTCGCCCCGCATGTGCGGGGAGAGGGCAAGGCCGACAGGCCGCGGGTGAGGGGATTCCCCAATCCCAAGGCCGCAATCGCGGCCGCCGCAAACAACTCCTCTGCTCAATCTCCTCCTCCGCACCATTGCGACTTCGCGTTGTTTCTTCGTCCCCTCCCATCAGTCACTATCTACTTTCCCTCCCTCGCCGCCCCTGCGAGAATCGTCACGTCGTCGCGGCGCCTACGGCATCACCTGCCGCGATTCATCTCACCCGCGGAGGTCGTCATGTCGCGTGCTCACTGGCTGCTCTTTGCGCTCATCGTCTCGCTCGTCGCCATGCCGTCCGCGACCGCGCAAACAAAATCGGCCGCGCAGACAGAATCCCCCGCGCCGCTGGTGACCACCGGCCGCACGCTGCTCCATCTCGCCGGCGCCGAAACCATCCTCGACGCCGCCAAACAAAAGGCCGCCGAGATGAAGCTCAAGCTCAACATCGCCATCGTCGACGACGGAGGGCATTTGCTCGCCTTCGCCCGCATGGATGGCGCCCGGCCGGCCAGCGGCGCCACCGCGCTCACCAAGGCGGTCTCGGCCGCCACCTTCCGCCAGCCGACCGGCACGCTGCCGGCAGGTGGCGAGCCCAACGTACACCTGAGTCTCGCCATTCAGCACGCGGCGCTGGCCAGCGGCGCCAAGATCACCACCCTCAAAGGAGGCGTGCCAATCGTCGTCGCCGATCAGGTCATCGGCGCCGTCGGCATCGGCGGTGGCACGGGCGAGCAAGATGCCGAGGTCGCCAAAGCGGCCATCCAAGTGCTGCTCGATCGGCTGGCGGCTAAACCGTAACGCCCGCCCCCACCTGCCGCGCCACCCAGCACCAGACCAGCGGGCCAAAGACCAGCGCGCAGTGCAGCCCGTCGTTCAAACCCTGTTCGACCATCCGCCCGCACAGCGGCGACTTGGCCACGATCAGCGCTCGCGCGGCGCCGAGCAGCCCCCAAGAGGCTAGGTTCCAGAGGGTTGCTTGCGGCGTGCCCATGCGTCGGCTCCCGGTGCGATTTCGGCGTTTGACCAGTTACGTCAATCGCTGATACGCCGCCGAGGGGCCGGTCTGACAGGGCGGAACGGCAATTCGAAATGAATCCGAACTTCGATTCCAAATAATCGCCTGAGGCACTTGACATTCACAAAAAAGTCGTCACGCTTACGGAGCAAGCTAAGCGACTCTAGCGTGTGAGCTACGTAACCTGGTTAGCAATCGCTACTTGCGTACCAAAAAAAAGCCGCACTCGCTGAAGCCTGGAAAACTCGCGAGTGACGGCTAGTTGTTGAGAGGCCGATGCACGGTGGCACGTCCCCCTGCCGTTCATCTTGCATCGGCGTTTTCGTTTGTCAACCAGAACGCAGGGAGAGGATGTGTACGGATGAACGACCTCGATTCTGTAATCATTGAACAGTACCTTCGATTTGACACACCAGCCGATGCAATTGTTGCTGACCCCGCGCTCGCGAGCGCTTTCGCCAAGGAGGTGAACGCTGCATCGGGCGCAGAACCACCTTCGAGTATCGCATCGGTTAGCAAACGGCTCCTTAACCTCCGTAGGAAGGGTGAGGAGAAAGGTGGACTACCGCGACTGCGCCGGCGGTACTGTGGTCGTGGCGATAATGCTTCAGACACCTACGCGATGTGATCCAGTGGCCCGCACATTGTCGATTTGCAATGGATGGAGCATTTCCCCGCTTCGGCGTGGTCTTGCTCCTCCTATTAAAATCACGGACGTGCCCTGAAATATGTCCCCTCGTCTCGGCGCTGAATCCGCGTCAAGGCCGCAACAGCGGCGCGTTTCGCGCAAACGAACTAGCGAACGCGTCCATTCACCCTCGATGCCACATCAACCGTTCCCAATTCAGACTCAACTGTTTCACGGGCCGGCCGGCGGCAGCTTGCTCAACGAGTCGCTGCGAATCAATCGCGCCGCGATCAAAGCTCAGCCACAGAAGCGGATGACCTTCGCCAGCGCGCAACGACGCCTGTGGCGGCTCGCCAAAATCCACCGTAATCGCGCCAAAGTGCGAGTCGTTGCTTACCAATAAGATTTGATCCAATAGCGACAGTTCCAGCGGCGGCGATCGTAGTGACGAGGCGCCGAATAGTCTCCGCAACCAGGAGCCTTCTTCGACGCGCAAAACCTCGACCGCGGCGCGCGGCCGAACATCGCCGACGACACTCAGTTGCTCAATCACCGTGGCAACCAACTCACGCCACTCGCTTTCCCAAGCGTCTTCGGCCTCCTCGTTCTCGGCCTCGTACAACTCCGTGAAGCCGGCCTCGATGAAACATTGATCCGCGTCGATCGGCCCCGGCCACAGCGCCATGAACACTTCCCGCCACTCGATCGCAGGCGGAATCAATTCGACGGGCAGCATGTCCCAATAGATCGTCTTGATTTGCCACTGCATGCTGCCGGCCCGTTTCTCGTACATGCCCCCCCTCTGCGTCTCCGCGCCTCGGCGGTTCAATTCCTTCTTCCCTAGCCACCAGCCACCGACCACTAGCCACTTTCCCTCAGCATTCTCCGCTTGATCTTGCCGCTCGCCGTCTTCGGCAGTTCCGTCACAAACTCGATCTGCCGCGGATACTTGTACCCCGCGATCCGCGACTTGACGAACTCCTGAATCTCCGCCGCCAACCGCTCGCTAGCCGCGTGCCCCTCGCGCAGCACGATCACCCCCTTCACCACCGAGCCGCGCACTCGATCGTCGGCCGCCACCGCCGCCGCTTCCAGCACCGCCGGATGTTCGAGCAAGCAGCTCTCCACCTCGAACGGCGAAATGCGATACCCGCTCGCCTTGATTACGTCGTCGTTGCGCCCCTGAAACCAATACCGCCCCGCCGCGTCGCGCGTCAGCACGTCGCCCGAGTAGTACCACGGCCCGCGAAAAATCTCCGCCGTCTGCGCCGGCTTGTTCCAATACTCCTTCATCATGCCGGGGTGCGAATCGCGCCGCACGCACAACACGCCGGACTCCCCCACGCCCACCTCGCGCAGGTCGTCGTCCAACAGCCGAATCTCGCAGTCCGGCCCCGGCCTGCCGCAACTGCCGGGCACAACCTCCTCCCCCACGCGGTTGAAGCAATACACCATGCACTCGCTCATGCCGATGCCGTCCAGCGGCGCAAACCCCAGCCGCGCCTGCACCGCCGCCAACGTATCGGGCGGCAACGGTTCTCCCGCGCTCACGCCATGCCGCAGCGAACGCAAATTCGCCGCGTCAATCGCCGAGTCGGCGATCAACATGCGATAGATCGTCGGCGTTCCCACAAAATTGGTGATGCCATATCGCGCGATCAAATCGAACCACGCCCCGGCGCGAAATCGCCCGTCGGTTGGGTGATACAGCACAATCGACACCCCGGCCCGCATCGCGTACAGAAAGGTCGAGGCCACCGGCAGCAGCCAGCCCAACTCGGCAGGGCAGGCCACCACGTCGTCGTCGCGGTAGTCGTGCCACAGCCGAATCAACGCTTCGTAAGAGATTGGGTACCGCTGCAAATGCACTACCCCTTTGGGGTCGCCGGTGGTGCCGCTGGTATAAGCGATGAAGGCCAAGTCGTCGTCGGCCGTGTCGGCCGCTTCAAATCGCGGCGCCGCGCCGTCGAGCAACGTCCAAAAGTCGAGCGCGCCCGCCGCGCCGTCCGCCCCATCCACCGTAATCAAGTGTCGTAGCGCCGGGCACGCCGCGCGCGATTCGACAATCGCCGCCGCCAGCGCGCCGGTGGTGACCACCGCCACCGCGCCCGAGTCGCGCAGGCGATACTCCACCTCGCTTTGCCGAAACTGCGTGCTCGACGGAATGAACACGCCCCCCAGCTTCGCCACTCCCAGCGCCGCAATGTAGAACTCCGGCAGGTTCGGCAACCGCAGCAGCACGCGGTCGCCCCGCGTCACACCCAGCGCGGCCAGCGCCGCGGCGCAGCGGTTGGAAAGCTCGTCCATCTCGGCGTAGGTGAACTGCCGCCGCTGGCCCGCCGAGTTCTCCCAATACAGGCACACACGGTCGCCGCGCCCCGCATCGACATGCCCGCTGGTCAGCGCCGCCCCCAGGTTGTATCGCATCTTGCCCTCCGGTCGCGCGCTGCGCGCATCACTCCCAATTCGGCTCGCGCTTCTCGCGAAACGCCTTCAACCCTTCGACGGCCGCCTCGGTGGTCCGCGACGACGCGCTCATCGCCGCGCCGCTGGTGAGTTGCCGCAGCATCTCCTCTCCGATCGTCTCGTTCAACATCTTTTTGTTGAGCTGTAGCGCCGTCGGCGCGCACTTGGCGCAGTGCGCCGCCAATTCCTTCGCCCGCGCCCAGCACCAATGCTGGTCCACCAGTTCGTGATAGATGTTCAAGTGATGCGCCCGCTCGGCGCTAATCACCCCCGCCGTCGTCAGCAAAAACGCCGCCGGACCCGCCCCCACTCGAAACGACAACAAGGGCGCCACCGCCGCCGCGGCAATCCCCCGCATCGGCTCGGGCAATCCAAATCGCGCCTCGTGCGCCGCCACCACTATATCGCACGCCAGCACCAGTCCCGCGCCCCCCGCCATCGCCGGACCATTGACCGCCGCGATCAGCGGCTTGGGAAAGCGCAACATCTTTTCCAGCAGGTCGCGATACGCCAGCGAGTCGGTTTCCCACTGGGTCCGCGCGCTCGGTAGCTGCGCCGTCTCATGCATCTCCACCAGGTCGAGCCCCGCGCAAAACGCGGTCCCCGCGCCGGTGATGATCACCGCCCGCACGCGGCGCTCCAGGTGTAAATCTTCGATCGCCTGATCGAGCTCAGCGACCAACTCGCGGCTCAGCGCGTTGCGCTTGTCGGCGCGGTTGAGCAGAATGGTTCCCGCCTCGTCGTGAACCTGTACCTTGACCAGTGGTTCGCTCATGGGGTGTTCCCGGCTACGGATTCGTGGCTGTATTCTGGCGCCTCTCTCAGTCGCCGTATGCCAGAGCGCGCACGTCCAAAGAGCCGGATGTAGCCAGGCGCGCTTCCGCCTTGCGCCTATTGCCCACACAGCCAGCGATCAACCGTCCCCTCGACGCATCGCGGCTGCATTATCGGCTGCCGGCAACTCAATTTCCATGAGCGCCGTGCTCAAGAGCTTGCCCTGCGTGTCGATCCGCAGCGATTGGCTCGCCCCGCCCCCCAAGGCGTCGTACAGCAAGAAGTTGAACGCCCCGATCCCCGCCAACTCAAAACGCTCCACCCGCGTCACCCCCAGCCCTGCGAAATACGCGCCCACCCGCTCGGCCGTTAGCTCCCTCCGCAAGTAAGCAAACCCCGCCGGCGTGTAGGCGATCACGCCCACGTTGGCGTGGTTCCCCTTGTCGCCGCTGCGGGCGTGCGCGATCTCGGCCAGTCGAATCGTCTTCGCCGCGCTCATGGCTGGCTCCACTGTTGGGCCGTGGCCACGCGCGTCTCGGCCGCGATCAAGCGCTTCGGCACGAGCGTCGGCCAATAGGCAAACACCGGCCGCACGCTCGCCCGGCCCGCCGCGTAACCCGCCAGGCCCGCCGGCCCCGCCGTAATTAAAGGCGCTAGTTCCTTGGTGAATCGCTCCACCGCCTCGCGCCGCCGGTCTTGCACGCTCACCCGCAGCACCACCTCCACAAGATCAGCCGGCGGCCGATTCAAACCCGGCACGCCTTCTCCCGCGCCTAGGCACTCCACCAGTTGCCGGTCGTACTCAAAGCCCGCCGCGCGCAGCTTTTCAAACACAATCCGGCCACACTCCCGCGCCTTCGCCACGCAGTCGCGCCCGTAGACCAGCAGCGTCCCCGACGCCGTGAAACCGGCCCGATACGCCAGCGACACCTTATAACTCTCTGGCGCCGCGCGTCCTCGCCCGCCGCGCACCCGCGCCCGGTCGACGCCATCGGCCGATACTTCGACGCCGGTGAAATCGACATCGACATCCGGCGTCAAATAATGCGTCGGGTCGCCGATCTCGTACACCAGTTGCTCGCACACCGTCTCGCGGTTCACCACGCCGCCGCTCCCGACCGGCTTGGTGATCTGGCACGCGCCGTCGTCGGCCAGCACCGCGATCGGGTAGCCCACGCGTCCCAGTTCAATCCCTTGCCAGTGCGGATAAAAGCCGCCGGTCGCCTGCGCGCCGCACTCGATGATATGCCCCGCCACGCTCGCCCCGGCCAGCCGATCCCAATCGTCCCACCGCCAGCCAAATTCATGCACTGCCGACGCCACCGTCAGCGAGGCGTCGGCCACGCGGCCCGTGATGACCAGCCGCGCGCCGCCAGCCAGGCAATCGACAATCGGTCGCGCCCCCAGATAGGCGTTGGCGCTCACCGGTTGCTGCTGTTGGCTCAGCGGCGCGCCCGTGTCAAGGTTGGTGAACGCGCAGCCCGCCGATTGCAACTCGGCCAGGCGCGGCAAGATGTCGTCGCCGGTCACCACGCCAATCGGCGTCTCGCCCAATCCCGCCTCGGCCAGCAGCCTGCCCGCCGCCGCCGCGCACGCCGCCGGGTTCATCCCGCCGGCGTTGGTCACGATCTTCAGGTTCGGTTGCGACGCCAGCGCCGGCACAAGACTCCCCAGCACCTCCAAAAAATCCCCCGCGTAGCCCGCCGCCGGGTTCTTCTCGCGCACTCGGGCAAGAATCGACAGCGTCAGCTCGGCCAGATATTCGAGCGTCAGATAGTCTAGCCCGCCCGCCTCGGCCAACTGCCGCGGCGCGTCGAGATTGTCCCCCAAAAATCCAGCGGCGTTGCCAATGCGTATCGACTTCAAAATGCGGCCGTGCCTTCGCTGCTCGCGCCATGTCGGCGAGATGAAACCCGCGCCCCGCCCCGCGCCGCATTATGCCCCCCGCGGCCGCAAGAAACCAAGGGGGCGCACAGTGCGCGGGCTAAGGTGCTCGCCGCCGCCGGCGTCCTAGCGCCACGAAGATTATCGCCATGCCGCTGGCGGCATAGATCAGCGCCGCCGGCTCGGGGACGGTTGCCACACGGAACCCGAAACTGCGGCCCTCGGTCGTCGGGTTTTCGTAGTTCCGGATCGAGGACTGCAAGTAGAATGCGTAGCTGCTCCACGAACCACCACGCAAACCCCGATACGACCCGCTGATCAACGCTTCGTTCCACTCCCACACGTTGCCACCCTGATCGTAGGTGCCGGAGGGGCTTATCGCGGAACTGTACGCTTTCGCATCGGTCAAATAGTTCTGAGTGCTGCTGTAGCCCGTGGAACCCGTAACGGCATAACCAGTGATGGGGTCAAAGAAATTGCCGCTGTTGGCGCCGCCGGCGGGCGCCTGCGAGATCGGCTCGCTGTTGGTGCCGGTCGGATAGAGCCAGTAATTGTCCGCGTCACCCCCTTGCGCGGCCGGCTCATAATAGGCCGCCTTGTACCACTCGCTTTCGCTGGGAATGAACCACGTGGCACCCGCATTGCGCGATACGGCGTTCAAGGCTGCTCGAGTGACGGCGCCATTCAGTGTGTACGCGCCGGTCTCGGTCGTGCCCGGCCCTTGGGCACCCGTCGGCTGGCCGTTGTTCAGCCAGTTCGAGAATCTGGCCGCGTCGCCCCAACTCACATTGGTCACCGGCTTGTTGGCTGAGCCGATGACGCTGTAAGTGTAACTGCCCGACGAACCCGTGCGCGCGATGCCGGCGATATTGAGGTCCGTGCCCATCGACGTGTTGTAGAGGGCGTAGGTGTCGGTGGCAGCGACCGCATTGAGAAAGTCGGTGTACTGACCGACCGTCACCTCGGTCGTGCCGATGCGGTAGGCGTAGCCGACCGAGCCGAATAGAAGATTCGTGGGATTGGTCTGCGTCCAGAGTTGGTCGGGCGCGTTGCCCGGGTTGCCGACCGGCACGGTGGGAATCGTCACGGCGAGGGCGGGGGCGACGAAGCCCGCGACGAACAGAACAGCGAGCGCAAGAGCTGCGGGCATCGAGAAAAGGCCGCGCGTTGGATTTCGAGACATCAGCGTTTCCTTTCGATCTGGCCCAAGGGGCAAATAGCCGCTTGAGGCGCCGCCAGCCAGCACAACGATAACCTTGCGAGCGACACTTTAATGCCACGCGCTCCATTGTGTCGAACATCCACACAAATTCCGTGGAAATTCTCCTGAACAGCCCCAGTTCGCTCCGGGGGCGAGTCGAGCAACGATGCTTTGGATTTCTCGACGGCGACCGTCTGCCGGGACGCGACGGATTTCCTAAGTGCCCGCCAGCACATGATTGGATGCAGTCGATGGCAAACCGCAGTGCATGCGACGGCTCGGGCGTAATACTGGTGTTGATGTGGCACCTCCGCGCCTCGGCGGTTTTCTTTCTCCGCGCCACGAATCGCTACCGCATTCCGAAAACTCCGAAAACCCTTTCGCCTCTCCCGAGCGTGCATCACAGCGCAAGCCGTGGCATACCAACCACTTCAAAAAACAGAATCGCGATTCGCATTCGTTGTCGGACAGGCGTTTTCGGAGTTCACCCCCCCTGTTTTCATGTTTTCGTTGCAAATCATTTCCGCCGCCCCCTGCGGCCCTACACGCGGCCACACAGGCCGCCTCACCTGCTCCACTGCTCACCTGATCTCCTTCTCTACTGCTCCCCTGCTCAATCTCATCCCCCCTCTGCGTCTCCGCGTCTCTGCGGTTCCTCCCCTCTTCCGCCTCGCCCCCACGCAGCGAAGCGCAGCAGGCGCCAGAGGCAGCGACCGCAGGTCGCGGTGAGGGGGGCATTTTTCTACTCACCTCCCCCGTCGCTCGTCCCTCTCCCGCCCCTAGTTTGTGCAAAAAATCGCCTTGCAGTTCCTCCCTCAATCAAATACTGTACATCTGTTCCCGTCGCGCGCTTTGTGAACGGCGTTTGTCAGCGACGAGAACAACCCGCGGCTACTTCACTAGTCATTGACCCCCGGAGCAAATCAATCGAGCAAAACCCCTTGTGCTCCATCGCGCGCAAAGGCATTGCATCGCCGATCCTTGTCGCCCCAGGTGTGCCGAGAAGGGTTCCACCTAGTCGCCGGCGCCGCCGGGCGACTAGGCCCCCCAACTCGCGGGCGGCAGCGGCGCGGCGTACACTGCCATGAATGCGGCAATTGGCCGCATTGCTCCGTGCCCGATTGGCGCCGTGTGCTTGCCTATGATCCCGTTTCACAACCTCCGTCCGCTCGCCGAGCGGCTTGCGCCCCAGTTGCAGGCAGCCAGCCAGCGCGTGCTGGCCAGTGGCTGGTACGTGCTAGGGCCAGAAGTCGAAGCGTTTGAACACGCCTGGGCAAATTACCTCGGCGTCTCGCATGCGGTGGGTGTGGCCAACGGCACCGACGCCATCGAACTGGCGTTGCGCGCCGCCGATATCGGACCCGGCGACGAGGTCATTACCGTGGCGCATACGGCGGTCGCCACCGTTTGCGGCATCGAACGCGCCGGCGCGCGACCGGTGTTGGTCGATATCGACGCCGCGACCTATACCATGGACCCGGCGGCCGCCGCGGCCGCCATCACCCCCCGCACCCGCGCGATCTTGCCGGTCCATTTATATGGTCAACCCGCCGACATGACCGCGCTCACCGCGCTGGCCGACCGGCACGATCTGACGCTGATCGAAGATTGCGCGCAGGCGCACGGCGCCCGCTGGCGCGATCGGCCGGTGGGCACGTTCGGCGACCTGGCGACCTTCAGCTTTTACCCCACCAAGAACCTGTCCGCCGCCGGAGACGCTGGCGCCGTGGTCACCAACTACGCGCCCACGGCCCAGCGCTTGCGGCAACTGCGCAGCTATGGGCAAGTCAATCGCGATTCGTCGGCGCGGCGCGGCGTCAACAGCCGGCTCGACGAACTGCAAGCGGCGATCTTGCTCGCCAAGCTTCCTTATCTCGACCAGCACAACAGTGAGCGGCGCGAACTCGCGGCCGAGTACGACGCCTTACTGCGCGACGCCGTCAGCACCCCGCACGTCGCCGCCGACGCGCGGCACGTCTATCATCTCTATGTCGTCCGCTCGCCAGAGCGCGATCGACTGCGCGACGAGCTTGCCCGCCAAGGCATCGGCACGCTCGTCCACTATCCGCTCCCTGCGCATCTGCAACCTGCCTACGCCGATCTGGGTTATGAATCTGGATCGCTGCCGGTCACGGAACTAGCCGCTCGCGAGATACTCTCGCTGCCGCTCTATATCGGCCTTTCCCCCGGGCAACTCGAAACGGTGGCGACCGCCGTCCGCTCCACGCTGGCGGAGGCCTTGCCATGACGACCGCCGCCGCGCCGGTTGGCGCCACTGCCACGTTCGACGGCGCGCGGGTGATGATCACCGGCGGCATGGGCTTTCTCGGCAGTAACTTGGCCATTGCCTTGATTGAACGCGGCGCGCAGGTCACCATCGTCGACGCCATGATCCCTGGCTACGGCGGCAACTTGTTCAACATCCATCCCATCCGCGACCGCGTCACCGTCAACTACTCCGACATTCGCGACGCCAACGTGATGAACCACCTGGTCCGCGGCCAGGACTTTGTTTTCCATTTGGCAGGGCAGGTCGATCACATCTTGAGTCTGACCGATCCCTTTCCCGATATCGATATCAACGTCAAAGGCACAGCCGTCGTGATGGAGGCCTGCCGGCGCCACAATCCGACCGCGCGCGTTGTTTACACCGGCACGCGCGGCCAATATGGCAAGCCCGCTCAGCTACCGGTCCCCGAGACCGCGCCCACCATGCCGCTCGGCATTTACGAAATCACCAATCTGGCGGCGGAAAAGATCGTCGAAGCCTACCACCTGGTGTTTGGCGTGCGCTCCTGTCTGCTGCGCATCACCAACACCTATGGTCCGCGAGCACAGATGCAACACTCGCGCTATGGCGTGGTGAACTGGTTCATTCGCTTGGCGCTCGACGACGAAACCATTCCCGTCTTCGGCAATGGCATGATCCAGCGCGACTTTTTATATGTCGATGATTGCGTCGAGGCGCTCTTGGCGTGCGCCACCAACGACGCCGCGCTGGGCCAAATCTTCAATGTCGGCGTCGATCGGCCCACCACCTTCCGCGATCTGGCCGAATCGATTGTCTCGGTCGCCGGATCGGGCCGCTGGAAGCTGGCCCCGTTCTCTGAGGAGCGCCGCGCGCAAGAACCCGGCGATTTCTATTCCGACATCAGCAAGATTCGCTCGCTCGTCGGCTGGTCGCCGCGCACGCCGCTGAGCGCAGGCGTCGCGCGCACGGTCGATTTCTATCGCGCCAGCCGCGAGCACTATTGGTAGCATGATTCAAACCACCAACGGACATTCCTCCATCAAGCTCGCGCCTTTGGCGCCGCTGCTCGACGACGCGCGACGGTTTCTCGTCGAGCATCTGCCGTGGAGCCCGCTCGACTTTGTGCCCGGCATTTCGCGCCGCGGCGATCGTGCGATCCATGCCGAAGAACTGACGCGCCCGCTCGACGAGGCGCATGACTTTCGTTTTCGGGCCACGCTCGCCGATGGCGCGGTGATCGGCCTGTTTGCTCAAATGTTGCCGTGGGACACCGAATTCTTTGGCTATGGCGTCGCCAAACTGGACGGCGTGTTTCCGTTGGAAGCGCCGACCTTTCGCCCCCGCTTGCAATACGCCGCGGCCCTCGAACGCCTCTTGCACAAGCTGTCGCATGCCGGCGCGCGCTACGTCTGGTCGGCCGTCGACCCGCGCGATCTGGCGCTGCTGCGCGCGCTAGGCGAGGTTGGTTTTTCACTCATCGAAACTCGCTACTTTCAACACGGCCCGGTGCGCGTGCCAGAAGCGTACGAGCGGCAAGCCATTCGGCAGGCCACTCCGGCCGACGTGCCCAGCTTGGCGCAAGCCGCCCGACAAACCGTCAACCCGTACGATCGCTTTCACGCCGATCCCTTTCTCGACGAGCATGCGGTCGGCGCCTTGATGGAGAAGTGGGTCGAGCAGTCGGTCGCTGGCCGCATGGCCGATCTGGTGCTTGTCCCCGATGTCGCCGCGCCCGGCGCCTTCGTCACCTATCGCTACCATCGCGATCGCTGGTCGCGCTGGGGACTCAATCTAGTGCAAGGCTTGTTGTCGGCCGTCAGCCCCGAATTCATGGGCTGGATGGGCAAGCTCGGCCCCGAGGTCAACGCGCGGCTGCGCTCGGTCGGCGCCGAGTATTCATATGGCAGCACGCAGGTCACCAATCGCTCGATTATCTGGTTCGCGCAGGAGGCGGGAGCCAATTACGGTAAATGTGAGCATATTTTTCGAATTATCCTTTAATTGCGAATTCGCGATATTTTCGCGCGCGACATTGCCCGGTTTTCCGCCGCCGGTGGCTGACCCACTAGCAGGCGGCAGTTACGATGATGGCAGCGCTCATCGGCGCTCGCTCGCCGCGCTGGCTCTGAATGCTCCAGGTCGACTCCGCATGCGACTGATCTCCGTCGTCGTTCCCGTTTATCACAACGCCGCCAGTTTGCGCGATCTCGTTGTGCGCTTGGACGAACTGGCCCGCTCGCAGCCCGAGGAGTTTGAATATGTCTTTGTCGACGACGGCTCGCGCGACGATTCGTACCAGGTGATGGAAGAACTGGCGCGCGCCAATCCGCGCGTTCGCGCCGTCAAGCTCGCGCGCAACTTTGGTTCCAACGCCGCCTCGTCCGCCGGCATCTTTTGCGCTCGCGGCGACGCCGTCGTGGCCATCTCGGCCGACCTGCAGGATCCGCCCGAGTTGATCGGCGAAATGCTCGAACGTTGGCGCGCCGGCTACAAGGTGGTGCTCGCCGCGCGCGCCAGTCGCAAGGACCCCTGGCTCACCACCGTCACCGCCAATCTCTCCTGGAAATTCCTGCGCCGCATGGCGATCCCTTCCATGCCGCCGGGCGGTTGCGATTTTTGTCTGCTCGATCGTCTGGTGCTTGACGTGCTGCGCGAGACTCACGAACCCAGCGCCGGGCTCGGCATGGTGCTGTGGACCGGCTTCGAGCCGGCGATCGTCCACTACCATCGTCAAGAGCGCGCGCAGCACTACGGCCGCTCGATGTGGAGCTGGTCCAAAAAGATCACGTATCTGATCGACACTTTTGTTTCCTTTTCGCATTTGCCAATTCGCGCCGCGTCGGTGCTGGGAGTCGCGCTCGCCACGCTCGGCTTCGCCTACGCCGCGCTGGTCACTTTCTCCGTCATCTTCCTCAATGCTCGCTACGTGCATTCGTGGGCGTCCGTGATGGTCGCCATCTTGGTGGTCGGCGGAGCGCAATTGCTCATGATTGGGCTCTTGGGCGAATACATGGTTCGCACGCTTGAGGCAGCGCGCCGGCGACCGCCGTTCGTCATTGAACGCGTCTTTCAAGTCGATGCGGCCGACGATCCGGCGCGCCACGAACGCCACGCCATCGCCGGCCCCATCGAACCGCGCGCCGTCGGCCGCGAAAATGTGGCATAACACCCCCGCCGGACGCTTCCTCCCTCTGAGAGGATCTGCCCATTTGAACACTGATTGCCTCCCGCTTACGATGGCCTAAGCGCATCGCTGCGGCGCCATGGCCCGGTCGACGTTGGGCTTTCCCTGGCGAGAATGGATTCCACTAGGCAAAGAGCGAGTTATTCCAACGCTCTGCTGGGCTATTTGGCATCGGCTTGTGTCAAGCAAGTGGATGCCGACGTTCCATCTCTTCCGCTCCTCCGTCAACGGCCATGACCGACTTGTACGAGCCCTGGCACGCTGCCTCGCTGGTCGAGATACTTCGCCACCGCGCGGAGCATCAAGGCGACCAGCTCGCCTACGCGTTTCTCGAAAACGGCGAGCGCCAGTCGCACACGCTCACCTATCGAGAGCTGGACCAGCGCGCGCGGGCCATTGCGGCTGAGCTTGTCTGCCGCATGTCGCCCGGCGATCGAGCGCTGCTGGTCTATCCGCAATGTCTGGAAGTCGTCTCGGCGTTCTTTGGCTGTCTGTACGCCGGTATGATCGCCGTGCCGATTCCGTTGCCAGAATCCTCGCGCGCCGAGCGCGCGCTGCGCCGCATTCAGGTCGTCGTCGAAGACGCCGAGGCCGCGGCCCTGCTCACGATTGAATCGTGCCAGCCTGTATTTCAATCCAACCAAGCAGCAGATAATCCCTTCCATAATCTCTCGTTGTTGGCGACTGACTGCATCGAGAGCGCGGACGCCAACCCTTGGCGTCCAGAGTCGATCAGCGCCGATCAACTGGCGTACTTTCAATACACGTCGGGCTCGACTTCTCATCCCAAAGGGGTCATGGTCGCCCATGACAACCTGATCCAGAATCTATACGGCATTCGTCTGGCAGGCGGATACGGCCCAAATTGCCGCACGGTCTCTTGGTTGCCGTACTTTCACGACTATGGATTGATTGAAGGCATCTTGCAGCCGCTATTCAGCGGCTTTCCTTGCTTCCTCATGGCGCCGCAGGCGTTTGTCCAGCGCCCTTTGCGATGGCTCCGCGCGATCGACAAATATCGCGGAACCCATGGTCAGGCGCCGTCATTCGCTTATGGTTTGTGCGCAGCGCGCGTGAAGCCGGACGACCTGGCGACTCTCGATCTCTCCAGTTGGCGCGCGGCAGGCAACGGTTCCGAACCGCTACGCTACGACTTGATTGAGCAGTTCTGCGAACGCTTCGCCCCATGCGGGTTTCGGCCAGAAGCCTTCGCTCCCGAATATGGATTGGCCGAAGGCACGCTCATTGCAACTTGCAAACCGATCGGCACAACGCCCGTTTCGATGGTCGTGGACCGCCACGCCCTGGACCAGCAAGGCCGCGCGGTGGTATCCCAGGAAGTCTCCAATACCAAGACCTTGGTCAGTTCGGGCCGCGCGCTGCACAACGTCGAACTGCGCATCGTTGATCCCGAGCACCGAACAGAACAAGACCTCGGCGAAGTAGGAGAAATCTGGCTCGCCGGTCCCGCGGTCACCCGCGGCTATTGGCGCAAGCCAGCCGACACAACCGAGAATTTTGCGGCCCGGCTCGCTGATACTGACCAAGGACCGTTCTTGCGAACGGGCGACCTGGGACTATTGGACGCCCAGGGAGACTTGTTTGTCACGGGCCGGCTGAAAGACCTGATCATTATCAACGGAGTGAATCACCATCCGCAGGACATCGAGTCCTCGGTGGAAAACTGTCACCCCGCCATACGCCTGGGCTGCGCCACGGCCTTCTCGGTCGAATGCGCCGGACAGGAACGCTTGGTCCTCCTGGCGGAGAGCGGCCACGACGAGCAGCAAGCTGGCGATATCTTCGAGGCCGTCCGCGCCGTCGTGGCCGACCAGCATTGGGTCGAGGTCTTCTCTATCCTGTTGCTCGCGCCTGGCACCATGCGCAAGACCACCAGCGGCAAGAAACAACGACAACTGTGCCGCGCCGATTACCTGGCCGATAGCCCTGAAATCGGACAAGTTCTGCACCGCTGGACTTTGGGAGAGGCTCCGCAAACTTCGCCTGATGTGAACGAGTTGCCGCCGCAGGCGGAACACCGCTTTGCGCCTTCCATTGCGGATGTCGTTCAATGGTTGCGAATCGCGATCGCGCGCGACTTTTTAACACCGCTCGATCAGGTTTTCGTTGACCGCTCCTTCACCAGCCTGGGCCTAGGCTCGGCGCACCTCATTGCGCTATCTGGTCAGTTGGAGGAGTGGCTCGGGCGCCCCATCTCGCCCACCTTGTTCTACGATTGCCCGAATATCACGGCGGTGGCGCGTCTCTTAGGCGCTCCGGAATCAAGCAGCACGCAACCGCCAGAGTCTTCAGCGGCACAGCCGGTGGCGCCATCGCAGTCGCTGCCCGACGATGCCATTGCTATCGTCGGCATCGCCTGCCGTTTTCCCGGCGCGAACTCGCCCGATGAGTTTTGGCAAAACATTCGCCAGGGCCTCGACAGTATCGGACCCATTCCGCCAGATCGCACTTCGACTGTCGACACCGGCAGCGCGCGCGGGGGGGGATTTGTCCGCGGCATCGATCAGTTTGACGCTTCCTTCTTCGAGATCACGCCGCACGAGGCCGATCGAATGGACCCCCAACAGCGTCTGCTGTTGGAAACCGCCTGGGAAGCGCTGGAGACCAGTGGGCTGGTCGCTCAAACCGAACTTCTCGGAGCAACGGGTGTCTTCATCGGGGCCAGCTCAAACGATTACTTGCAACTCTCTGCGTCGGCGGGCATCGTTGACGCCTTCACGGCGACCGGCAACTGTCTGTCGATCCTTGCGAACCGGCTGAGCTACTTCCTCAATCTGCGCGGCCCAAGTCTGACCATCGACACCGCCTGCTCGTCGTCGCTTGTGGCCTGTCACCTCGCGGCGCAAAGCCTCCGCCAGAGGGAATGCCGATTGGCGCTGGTGGGGGGCGTCAATCTGCTGCTCGCCGAGCCATTGCAGCAATCGCTCGAAGATGCCGGTATGCTGTCGCCGGATGGCGCCTGCAAGGCCTTTGACGACCGCGCCAATGGCTATGTCCGCGGCGAAGGCATCGGCGTTGTCGTCTTGCGGCCATTGGCCGACGCCCTCCGCGATCGCAATGACGTCTATGCCGTTATTCGCGGCAGCGCGATCAATCAAGACGGACGCACCAACGGCCTCACCGCGCCCAGCGCCACTAGCCAAGCAGAACTACTGGCCCGCGCCTATCAAACCGCAGGCATCGCGCCGCACACAGTTGGTTTGTTCGAAGCGCATGGCACAGGCACCGCATTGGGCGACCCCATTGAACTGGAAGGCCTTGGCCGCGTCATGCAGCCGAGTGCCTCGCGACAGACATGCGCCATCGGATCGCTGAAATCCAACATCGGACACTTGGAGGCGGCCGCCGGCCTTGCCGGGGTGATCAAGATCGCGCTGGCGCTGCGGCATCGCGAATTGCCGCCGACGCTCCATTTCAGTTCGCCAAATCGTTTTATCTCATTCGAGTCGACGCCGTTCTATGTGAACGAGCGCTTGCGCGACTGGACAGCGTCGGACGACCACCAGCGCAGAGCCGCCGTAAGCTCGTTTGGCTTTGGCGGCGCCAACGCGCACGTCGTCCTGGAAGAAGGCCCACTGGCCGCCTCACGTGCCTCACATTCCGGATCAGATCGCAACGTGTTGCGGCTATCCGCTCGCACCCCTGCCGCGCTTCAGCAATTAGCTGAGCGATTTGCGGAGTATTTGAAGACCACCGATCAGCGCTTGGACGACATTTGCTACACGACGCTGCGCGGCCGCCAGCACTTCGCGGAGCAAGTCCTGCTGACCGCCAAGTCGCGCGCGGAATTGATTGGCAAACTGGCGGCGGTCGCCGCCAGTCAAGCGTCCGTCACACGGGAGAGGGTCGACGAAGTCGCGCAAATTGCTGAATATGAACGACGCGGATGCAGGCTGGTTCCACTTCCGACCTATCCGTTTGAACGACGCCACCACTGGCTGCCAGCCGTCGTCGATTCAACCATTCGCCCACGCAATCCGCTCGGCGTCGAAGTGCCTGACTTGGATGGCTGGCTTCACTCGGTTCGCTGGCAGGCGAGCGAATCGCAGTCACAGCGCGCCTTGCCATCTGGCCGATGGTTGGTCGTCGCCAAGTCCCCAGAACTTGCCATTGAGTTGGCCAGCCAATTACGGCCGCACGTCTCGTTTGCGGACATCGCCATCCTGGGCTCAGACGACGCAAACACGATCGGCGCATTTCTGACTTCTAGCGACCGCGCCGGCCTGATTGTGGCTCTGCCCGAGCCACACGTTGTATCGACAAGCGACGATTTCTCGCTGCTGACGTCGTTTTACGAACTGGCGCGCCGCGTCTCGTCGGCTGGCGAGCAACCGCTGGAGGTGTGGCTTGTCACGGCCGGCGCCATGGCAACCAGCGCGCGGGAATCGGCAAATCCCGCGCTGGCGGCGCTCTGGGGTTTCTGCCGCGCGTGGTCTCACGAGCACTTTCATTTGAACATCCGCCTGCGCGACTTCACGGCGAGCGACACAGCCGCGGCGGATTTTGCGGGCCGAGTGACAAAAGAACTGCAAACAGTTGCCAGTCACGCGGAAATCGCCCTGCGCGGTCCCTTGCGACTCGCGCCAACATTGACGCCGGCCAGCGAAGCAATGACAAGAACTTCGCTCGATCTGAACGGCGCATCGCTCGTCACTGGCGGCCTCGGCGCTATCGGCTTCGAAATCTGCCGCCACCTCATTCGGCTTGGCGGCGCGCCGTTGGCGATCATCGGCCGCACCCCAGTCGATCGCTTGGATGGGCGCCGCCGGCAGCGACTGGCCGAACTCCGCAAGCTTGGCGGCGCCGTCGAGTATCTGGCCGCCGATGTCGCGGACCGTCATCAGTTGGAGCAAGCGCTGGATGACGCGCGCCAGAAGCTGGGCGCCTTGCGGGGAGTCTTCCATTGCGCCGGCGTGCTACACGACCACTGGTTGGTCAACAAATCAATCGACGACTTCCAGCAAGTCGTTCTCGCCAAGGCCCGCGGCGCAGCGCTTCTCGACGAACTCACTCGGCGCGACCCATTGCAACATTTTGTGCTGTTCTCCTCGGTCAGCGCGTGGTTCGGTATTCCCGGCCAAACTGATTACGCGGCGGCAAACGCCTTTCTCGACGCCTTGGCCCAGCGGCGCGCCACCGCCGGCCTGACGGCGCTCAGCATCGGCTGGACGGCATGGGCGGGCGACGGCATGGCAAAGCACGTTGTCGCAAGCGGCCTGCGCCAATTGTCGCCAGAAGCTGGCTGCGCGATCTTTGAGCAGACGCTGGCAGCCAATCAAGCGCATCTCTTGACGCTGAAATTCGACTCGCAGCGTCCCGATAAGCAACCGCCCCCGTTCACTCGATCGGACGAATCGCTGCTGCAACCGGCACCGGGCGCTGAACCGCGCGCTCCCCAAATCGATCGAGAACAGGTTCGGCGCGCCGTCGCGTGCGAAATCGGCGCCGTGGTGGGCATGGAAGCCGACCTAATCGCCACCGACGCCAACTTCATGGAATTGGGAATCAATTCCATTCTGGCAACCAAAATCGTGCAGCAATTGGAACAGCGTCTCGCCACACGATTGGAGCCGGTGCTGCTTTTCATGCAGCCGACGATCAATCGATTGTGCGACTATCTACGCGAGCATCATGCCGCGTCTCTCGCGCGACTGACCAAAGATGGCGCCGCCGCCCCAAAATCGCCAATTCAATCCAGCGACACACACACGCGCGAAGCATCGATTGATCCCTCAGTAGCCGCGCAACAGCACGCACAGTCAGAACATAACGACATCGCCATAGTGGCCATGTCGTTGCGGTTTCCCAATGCCGACACGCCGGAACAATTCTGGCGGAATCTACTAGCCGCCGACGACGCAGTTGGTCGACTTCCGTCATCGCGCGAGTCGCTATCCGGGTATTCCAGCGAACTGGCCCCCGCCGGATTCTTGCGTGATGTCGCCGGATTCGACGCCGAATTCTTCGGCATCGCCCCTCGCGAAGCCCGTCTCATGGACCCGCAGCAGCGGTTGCTGCTGGAGGTGGTTTGGGAACTCTTTGAACGCGCGGGCTACCGACCGTCCGATCCGCGCTGCAGCAAGACAGGTGTCTTCGTCGGCGCCTCCGTAAGCGAATATCTCCAACTCTGCGAGCGATTCGGTCTCGCCGCCGATCCTCATCGCGGAGCAGGCAACTCCCTGGCCATGCTCGCCAATCGCGTGTCGTATCTTTTCGACTTCCGTGGCCCCAGTCACGTGATCGACACCGCCTGTTCCTCGTCGCTAGTGGCCGTTCATCAGGCGTGTCGTGGCCTCCTCGCTGGCGATGCTCGATTGGCGGTCGCGGCGGGCGCCAACCTCATTCTGCTCGACGACACCACTCGGTTGCTTGCCACCGCCGGCATGCTGTCGCCAAACGGTCGGTGCGCCACATTCGATCACCATGCAAACGGCTACGTCCGCGGCGAAGGGGTAGCCGCGGTGTTGCTCAAACGACTGGACGACGCCCTGGCGGACGGCGATCAGGTGCTGGCTGTCATCAAGGGTTCGGCGGTCAATCACGATGGACATGGAAAGGCAGGGTTAACCGCCCCCAACTTTGAGGCACAGCGCGAACTATTGTTGGCCGCGTACGATTGCGCGAAGGTCGATCCGGCAACCATCGGATTGGTGGAAGCGCACGGCACAGGCACCGCGCTAGGCGATCCCATCGAGTTGCATGCGCTGAATGCCGTGATCGGCCCCCATCGTTCGCCAGAATCGTGCGCCATCGGATCGGTTAAGACCAATCTAGGGCATTTGGAGCCAGCGGCTGGCATCGCTGGCCTGATCAAGGCGGCGCTGAGCTTGCAACACAGCGAGATTCCCCCATCGCTCCACTGCGAATCTCCCAACCAACGGTTCCCTTGGGAGGCGTCTCCGTTCTATGTGGCCACGCGTCCGCGTCCCTGGACCGACGCGATTCGCCGAGCCGCTATCAGCTCATTCGGTTTTGGCGGCGCCAATGCGCACGCAGTGTTGGAGAACGCCCCGAGCAGAAATATTGGCTCGCCAAGGCGAGACGCGTATGTCTTGACGCTCTCGGCCCACAACGATCGCGCGCTGGAGCGACTAACCGCATGCTATCGCAATTGGATCTGCTCGACGAGCGATCCCTCGCTAGCTGACGCCTGTTTCACCTCGAACGTTGGTCGAACGGCCTGGGAACATCGCCTCGCGATCGTAGCCAGTTCGCGCGATCAACTCGCCGATCAACTTCGACAACTTGAATCCTGGCCGCGGAAAAACCACTGGCCAAGTCGCTTGATCAATACCGGCGACCAGGATGGCGACAACCAGACTCTGATTTCGAGACTTGTCGAACTGCTGCCGCGGCTTTCACAACCGCTGCGAGCGCGACTCTCGCAAGTTGTAAACAGCGGGGATCGCCCGCGACTCGATGAACTGCTCAATCATCCGGCAACGCCCGGACCGGCAACGGTCGACGATTGGACCGAATTCTGCGCGGTGCTGGCCTGTCTGTTCGCTGCCGGCGCCAACATCGACTGGTCGCAAGTTCATCGCGATGACGATCTGCGGCGCGTCGTCCTCCCCACCTATCCCTTTGAGCGCGAACCGTACTGGGTGAATCAGATTGCATTAACCCCTCCCAGCAAGCCGGTTACGTTGGCCGCTGCGTCCGCCGACACTTCGCGTCAAGGCGCTACTTCGATCAAGCAGCCCAGCGAATTGGTCGAAGTCCTCGTTCGGGAATTCGCGACGATTACCGAACGAGCGCCACAGTCGATCGATCCCCGACGGCCACTTGTAGAGCTAGGCGTCGATTCGATCCTCGCTGCTCGCTTCGCCACGCGCCTGAGCGAATGGTCAACAAAACCAATTCCGCCCACCTTGATCTACGAATGCGTCTCCCTGTCGCGGCTGGCGCAAGCTTTGGCGAGCGATTGGCAGGTGTCCCCGGTCGAGCAGTTCGCGTCCTCGCCGGCCCCATCCTCCACTTTGACCAGTCTGCCAACCGAGCAAATTGTTCCGATCGCAGCGCACGACCAACGCAACGGCGATCAGGCCGATTCGACTCCTGAACTAATTGCCGTCATCGGAATCGCCGGTCGATTTGGCGCCTGCGACACGGTGGGCGAGTTTTGGCGCGCAATCCGCGACGGCCGAAATTTAGTCGTCGACGCAATGTCGACTCTGAATTTGCATGATCGGTATTCGACCGACCGCCATGCGCGCGGCACGACTTATTCGCGCTCGGCCGCACTGTTGGAACGCATTGATGAGTTCGACGCCGAATACTTTCATCTGACGCCGCGCGAAGCGGCGCAGATCGACCCCCAGCAACGGTTGCTGATCGAAGCGGCCCACGACGCGCTGACTGATGCGGGCTATGCCGGCGAGCAAAGGAATGGCGCCGCAGTTGGCGTGTTTGTCGGCGCCATGGCGAGCGAGTACCTACCCGCGCTTGTGAGTCAGCCAGAAGGCGTCGATAGCTACGCGGCTACGGGCAACGCGCTGTCGATGCTTGCCAATCGGTTGTCGTATCAGTTTTCGCTCACAGGACCATCTTTGGCGCTCGATACGGCTTGCAGTTCATCGCTTGTAGCAGTGCATCTGGCAGTCGAGAGTCTGCGTCGTGGCGAATGCGAAATGGCGCTTGCCGGCGGCAGCCAAGTCGGTCTGACAGCCGCGCATTTCGAGTTGATGTGTCGACTGGGCGCTTTGTCGCCTACGGGGCGCTGTGCCACTTTCAGCAATCGCGCCGATGGCTACGCGCTCGGCGAAGGGGTGGGCATGCTCGTATTGAAGCGGCTGTCCAAGGCGCATGCCGATGGCGATCAAGTCTACGCGCTGATCCGCGGCAGCGCCGTGAATCATGGCGGTCAGGCCGCCGGAGTCACCGTCCCCAATTCTTCGGCTCAAGCCGCCGTCATCCGCAGCGCCTATCAGTCCGCGCGGCTTCCGGCGTCGGGCGTCGATCTGATTGAGGCGCACGGCACCGGCACGGCGCTGGGCGACCCAATCGAGGTAGAAGGGCTTCGCCAGGTTTTCGATCTTCAACGGCAATCGTGCGCGATTGGCTCAGTGAAGTCGAATGTTGGTCACTTGGAACCGGCGGCCGGCATCGCAGGCATGATTAAGGCGATACTGGCGCTGCATCACGGCGAGTTGCCGCCGACGCTGCATTTCGATGTGCCCAATCGATTGCTCGAGTTTGAGGATTCGCCGTTTTTCGTCAACGACCGACTCCGCCCCTGGCCTCGGCGGGCCGAGCGGCCGCGCCGCGCCGGGGTCAGCGCCTTCGGCTTCGGCGGCACCAACGCGCATGTCGTGCTCGAGGAGGCCCCGCTCGCCACGCCCCTGGCCGACGCCAACGAACCACACCCCTTGTGCCTCTCGGCCCGCACCCCCCAAGCGCTGCGCCAACTGGCCCAGCGCTACGCCGACCATCTGGAGACCACCGACCAGCGGCTGGCCGACATCGGCCACACGGCGGCGACCGGCCGCTTCCACCTCGCCGAGCGACTGGCCCTGGTCGCCGCCACCCGCGCCGAAGCGGCAATGAAACTCCGCCGCTGGCTGGCCGGCGACGGCGCCGCCGTCGGCGACGACGCCAGCCAAATCGCCGCTGGCGTCGCCAGTGGGCGACGTCCCCGCCTGGCCTTCCTCTTCAGCGGACAGGGGGGAAGCCACGCCGGCATGGGAGAAGTCCTCTACCGCCGCGCCAAAATCTTCCGCCAGACCATCGACCGGGCCGACGCCGTCCTGCGCC